>JBBSIT010000102.1:0-9565 GCA_038231995.1 Acetobacterales bacterium
ATCGGTCTGCAGCTGTTCGTGGGCAGGACCCGACTGGGCCGAGCGATGCGCTCCACGGCGCAGGATCGCGAGGCGGCCCAGCTGATGGGCGTGAACATCAACCAGACCATCGCCATCACGTTCTTCATCGGCTCGGCGCTGGCCGGCGCGGCGGGCGTCGTCCAGGGGCTCTACTTCGGCACCATCCAGTTCAACCTCGGGTTCAGCGCCGGGCTCAAGGCGTTCACCGCGGCCGTGCTGGGCGGCATCGGCTCGTTGCCCGGCGCCGTGCTCGGCGGCCTCGCCATCGGGCTGATCGAGACGTTCTGGTCCGCGTATTTCAGCGTGCAGTACAAGGATGTCGCGGCGTTCAGCATCCTGATCATAGTGCTGATTTTCCTGCCGACCGGCCTGCTCGGACGCCAGGACGTCGAGAAGGTATGACGGACGTTCCAGCCCATCTCAGCGCGCCGGAAGCCGCCCCTGCCCATCGCAGCGCGATGGGGGCCGCCCTGCGCGACGCCGGCCTGTCCGCGCTGGTGGCGCTCGGCCTGTTCGGGCCGATGCTCGGGCTGCGGACGGAGGCATCGGCGACGGGCCTGTACCTGGTGCCCCGGCCCGGCCTCCTCGCCGCCGCAGTGGGCATCGTGTTCGCCGGCCGGCTGCTGCTCCTGCTATGGCGCGCGCGGCAGCCGGCGTTGGGCACGCGCGCCACCTCCGTCCTGGCCGCCAACCTCGTCCGTGCCGGCACCTTCATCACCCCGGCGCTGCTCGCCTTCGCCGTCGTGCTGCCCTTCGTGTCCGGCCGCTACGGGATCGACCTCGGCATCCTCGTGCTGACCTACGTCATGCTGGGCTGGGGCCTGAACATCGTCGTCGGCCTCGCCGGGCTGCTCGACCTCGGCTACGTCGCGTTCTACGCCGTCGGCGCCTACTCCTATGCGCTGATCGCGCAGACATTCGGCCTGGGGTTCTGGACCTGCCTGCCGCTCGCCGGGTTGTTCGCGATGCTCTGGGGCGTGCTGCTCGGCTTCCCCGTGCTGCGGCTGCGCGGCGACTACCTCGCCATCGTGACGCTCGCGTTCGGCGAGATCATCCGCATCGTGCTGCTCAACTGGGTCAGCCTCACCAACGGGCCGAACGGCATCTCCGGCATTCCCCGCCCGACCCTGTTCGGACTGACGTTCTCCGCCGGCGGCGGACCCGGCACCTTCTCGGACTTCTTCGGCCTGGAGCCGAGCCCCACCTACCGGGTCGCGTATCTCTATTATATCATCCTCGCTCTGGCCCTGCTGACCAACTGGGTCTCGATCCGGCTGCGGCGCGTGGCGCTCGGCCGCGCGTGGGAAGCGCTGCGCGAGGACGAGGTCGCCTGCCGCTCCTTAGGCATCAACGTCACGGTCACGAAGCTCACCGCCTTCGCCATGGGCGCCACCTTCGGTGGGTTCGCCGGCGCGTTCTTCGCCACCCGCAACGCCTTCATCAGCCCGGAGAGCTTCACCTTCATCGAGTCGGCCATCGTGCTCGCCATCGTCGTGCTCGGCGGCCTCGGCAGCCAGCTCGGCACGGCGCTGGCCGCCATCGTCATGATCGGCGGTTTCGAGGTGTTCCGCGACCTCGCGGAGTTCCGCATGCTGCTGTTCGGCGGCGCCCTCGTGCTCATCATGGTGCTGCGCCCCCGCGGGCTGGTGACGGGCCGCACGCCCAGCGTGGCGCTCGGACGGCGCAAGCAGATCTCGGGCGAGATGGTGGCCGAGGGCCGGGGCTAGAGCATGTTCAGTGAAACTGAACCCGCTCTAGCCTTTGTTTCACGCGGCTACTCAAGCCGCTCGGACCCAAGCGCGGGTCCGACCAACTTGAAGCCGCTATAGTGGAGCCGCTCCTTCGCGTCACGGACCTCACCATGCGCTTCGGCGGATTGACGGCTGTGAACGCGCTCTCGTTCGAGGCGGGGCGCGGCGAGATCACTTCCGTCATCGGCCCGAACGGCGCGGGCAAGACGACCGTGTTCAACTGCATCACCGGCTTCTACCGCCCGACCTCCGGCAGCATCCGGCTGGAAAGCGCACACGGCGCCTACGAGCTGCAGACCCTGCCCGGGCACCTGATCGCCCGCCGCGCCCGCGTCGCCCGCACGTTCCAGAACATCCGCCTGTTCGCGGGCATGACGGTGCTGGAGAACCTGCTGGTGGCGCAGCACAACCAGCTCATGCCCAATGTCGGCATCGGGCTGCTCGCCGTCCTCGGCCTGGGCGGGCACCGCCGGGCCGAGACGGCCGCCATCGACCGGGCGCGCCAGTGGCTCGACCGCATAAACCTGCTGCCCCGCGCCGATGACCCGGCCGGCGCCCTGCCCTATGGCGACCAGCGCCGGCTCGAGATCGCCCGCGCCATGTGCACCGACCCGGTGCTGCTCTGCCTCGACGAGCCCGCCGCCGGCCTGAACCCGCGCGAGAGCGACGACTTGGCCGGGCTGCTGATGAGCATACGCGGCGACGGGTGCACCATCCTACTGATCGAGCACGATATGGGCGTCGTGATGCGCATCTCGGACCACGTCGTCGTGCTGGACCATGGCAAGCGCATCGCCGCCGGGCCGCCGGCGGAGGTCCGCGCCGACCCCAGCGTGATCGCCGCCTACCTGGGCGAGGGCGACGAGGACGACCCGGACGTACCCGTCGCGGCAAGCCTCGCCCCAAGCAACGCAGACGAGACCGCGGCATGACGGCGCCGATGCTGGAGCTTTCCGGCGTCACCGCGTTCTACGGCGCCATCCAGGCGCTGAAGGGCGTGGACCTGCGGGTGGACCCCGGCGAGATCGTGACCTTGATCGGCGCCAACGGCGCGGGCAAGAGCACGCTCATGATGACGATCTGCGGCAGCCCGCACGCGCGGCACGGCCAGATCGTCTACGAGGGCCGCGACATCACCGCCCTGCCGACGCACGAGATCATGCATCTCGGCATCGCCCAGTCGCCCGAGGGCCGCCGCATCTTCCCGCGCATGACGGTGCAGGAGAACCTGCTGATGGGCGCGCAGGTCGCCGGCATGCGGGATTACGACCGCACGCGCGACCACGTGTTCCACCTGTTCCCCCGCTTGAAGGAACGCATCGCCCAGCGGGGCGGCACGCTCTCCGGCGGGGAGCAGCAGATGCTCGCCATCGGCCGGGCGCTGATGAGCCGGCCGCGCCTGCTGCTGCTGGACGAGCCGTCGCTCGGCCTCGCGCCGCTCGTCGTGCGCGGCATCTTCGGCGCGATTCGCGACCTGAACCGCGAGACCGGGCTGACGGTGTTGCTTGTCGAGCAGAACGCCTACCAGGCCTTGCGCCTCGCCCACCGCGGCTACGTGCTGGTCAACGGCGCGATCACGATGGCTGGCCCGGGGCGCGAGCTGATGGCCCGGCCAGAGATACGCGCGGCGTATCTCGAAGGAGCGCACTGAGGCTGCGCGAGAGGAAAATTGGAACAGGTTCAGTTTCACTGAACATGACTGACCCCCTTCCCGCATGCGCGCCTTCCGCATAGGGTGCAGGGCAGGATTGCAGAAAACAGGGGGAAACATGCTCCGCAGGATACTCTTTGCTGGGGCCGCCGCGCTCGCGGTCGTGCTCGCCGGCGCGCAGGCTCAGGCGCAGATCCGTATCGCGACCGTCGGGCCGATGACCGGCTCCTACGCCGCCGTGGGCGCGCAGATGAAGGCCGGCGCCGAGCAGGCCGTGGCCGACATCAACAAGGCCGGCGGCGTGCTGGGCCAGCAGCTCGTGCTCGAGGTCGGCGACGACGCGTGCGACCCGCGCCAGGCCGTCTCGGTCGCCAACCAGATGGCCAGCCGCCAGGTGAAACTGGTCGCCGGGCATTACTGCTCCGGCAGCTCGATCCCGGCCAGCAAGGTGTATGCCGAGGAGGGCGTGCTGCAGATCAGCCCGGCCAGCACCAACCCGAAATACACGGACGAGGGAAGCTGGAACACCTTCCGCGTCTGCGGCCGGGATGACCAGCAAGGGCTGATCGCGGGCAACTATCTCGCGCACGAGTTCAAGGACAAGAAGATCGCTATCCTTCATGACAACTCGGCCTACGGCAAAGGCCTTGCCGACGAGACCAAGAAGGCGATGAACGCGGCCGGCAAGCAGGAAGTGCTCTATGCCGCCTACACGCCCGGCGAGCGCGACTACTCCGCGATCGTCAGCCGCATGAAGCAGGCCAATGTCGATGTCATCTACGTCGGCGGCTACCACACCGAGACCGGGCTGATCGCTCGCCAGGCCAAGGAGCAGGGCATGAACGTCACCGTCGTGGGCGGCGACGCCCTGGTGACGAATGAGTTCTGGCAGATCTCCGGGGATGCCGGCCAGGGCACGCTGATGACCTTCGCGTCCGACCCGCGCAAGCGCCCGTCCGCCGCCGATGTCGTCAAGGAGTTCAAGGCGCGCGGCTTCGATCCCGAGGGCTACACGCTCTACACCTACGCCGCGATCCAGATCTGGGCCGAGGCTGCGAAGAAGGCCAACACCGTCGATCCGAGGAAGGTCGCCGAGACGCTCAAGAGCGGCGGCGAGTGGCCGAGCGTCCTCGGCCCCATCGGCTTCGACAAGAAGGGCGACATCACCAAGCCCGACTACGTGTTCTATGTCTGGAAGAACGGCAACTACTCCGAGATGTAGGCTCGGGTCAGCCCACCCTGGAAGGCCCGGGCATGTCCCGGGCCTTTCGCAGTTAAGGGCTCTGCGTGATGCGCCTGCGGTCGGCCCTCATCGCGCTCGCGCTCCTGCTGCCAGGCGCCGCCGCCGCTCAGGACGACCCTTTGCGCATCCTGTCGCGGACCCGGCGCCGTCGGGTTGATGCGGCATGCTCGGGCGCCTGTGGCTGGATTAGACGACCACGATCGGGACGCGGTGGTAGGAGCGTCCGAAATAGATCAGCCCTTCGCGTTCGGCGCCGGCCTGGATCGCCTCGACCTCGCAGAAGAACACGCTGTGCGTGCCCACCTCCGTCACCTGGGCGATGCGGCAATCAAACGACACGACCGCGCCGGACAGCACGGGCGACCCGGTGGAGAGCGCGCTCCAGTCGGCCGCGTCGAACCGGCCGTCCATGCTGGCCTCGATCTGGCCGCCGAACAGCGGGGACAGCGCCTCCTGCGCGGCGGTCAGGGTGTTGACGCACAGCACTCCGTTGGCCTTGTACGCCTCGTTCAACACGCTGCCGCGGTTCATGCAGACCAACAGGGTCGGTGGATCATCCGTCACGCTGCACACGGCGGAGGCCGTGAAGCCGCAGCGACCGCCCGGCCCATCGGACGTGATGACGCTGACGGCGGCGCCCAGCCGGGCCATGGCGTCCCGGTAAGCCTGGTGATCGACCGGCATCTCGTGCTCCAACGCTCCCGCAGATATAGCCTGCACGGCGTCGGGCGGGAGGGGTCTGAACGCGAACGGGCGCCGTGGGGCGCCCGTTGCACTAGGTCAGATAGGCGCGATCAGGACTTGTTTGCGGCGTCCCGCACTGAGTCCTTGGCCCCGCCGACGGCGTTCTCGACCTTGCCGGTAGCCTTATCGGCCTTGCCCTCGGCCTCGAGCTTCGCATCGTCCGTCAGCTTGCCCGCGCCTTCCTTGATGGCGCCCTTGGCCTGATTCAACGCACCGCTAACCCGGTTCTCATCCACCATGTGTGATCTCCTCTAACGGTCACGTGATGATAACGGGCGACAGCGCGATAGGTTCCCCAGCTTACCGAGGGCGCCTGCCTATTGTGCGGACGCGCTCGCCTCGCTGCGGGTCGCGCCCACGCGGGCGGCCAGGGCGGCTGCCATGAACTCGTCCAGCTCGCCGTCCAGCACGGCGTCCGGGTTGCCCGACTCGACCCCCGTGCGCAGGTCCTTCACCAGCTGATACGGCGCCAGCACGTAGCTGCGAATCTGATGGCCCCAGCCGATGTCGGTCTTGGCGGATTCCTGCGCGGCCGTCACCGCCTCGCGCCGCTGCAGCTCCTGCTCATACATCCGCGCCTTCAACATCGTCATGGCGGTGGCGCGGTTGCGGTGCTGGCTGCGGTCGGTCTGACAGGCCACCACGATGCCGGTCGGGACGTGGGTGATGCGGATCGCGCTCTCGGTCTTGTTCACGTGCTGCCCGCCGGCGCCGGATGCGCGGAACGTGTCGATGCGCAGGTCGGCCTCGTTGACCTCGATCTCGATGCTGTCGTCCACCACGGGATAGACCCAGACGCTGGCGAAGCTGGTCTGCCGCCGGGCCGCCGCGTCGAACGGGCTGATGCGGACGAGCCGGTGCACCCCGGCCTCGGTCTTGAGCCAGCCATAGGCGTTCGGGCCGCTGACCTGCAGCGTGGCGGACTTGATGCCGGCCTGCTCGCCCTCGCTCTGCTCCATCAGCTGCAGCTTGTAGCCGTGCGCCTCCGCCCAGCGGGAATACATGCGGGCCAGCATCTCGGCCCAGTCCTGCGCCTCCGTGCCGCCGGCGCCGGAGTTCACCTCGATATAGGCGTCGTTGCCGTCGGCCTCGCCGGACAGCAGACTCTCGATCTCGCGGCGCTTGGCCTCCACGGACAGCGCCCGCAAGGTGGCGATGCCGTCCGCGACCATCGCGTCGTCGCCCTCGGCCTCCGCCAGCTCCACGAGCTCCACCGCGTCGGTCACGTCGCGCGTGAGCGCCGTCAGGCCGTCGATCTGGCTGCTGAGGCGGTTGCGCTCCCGCATGACCGCCTGCGCGGCGCCGGCGTCGTTCCAGAGGGTCGGGTCCTCGACCCGGGCGTTCAGCTCGGAGAGCCGGGCCGTGGCGGCATCCCAGTCAAAGATGCCTCCTCAGCAGCGCGACGGACTGCTTGATCTCTTCGTTGAGGGCGTCGGATTCGGTGGACATACGGCCTAGATGGTGTGAAGGACGGCAGCGCTCAATACAGCCCGCCGAGACCGCTGTCGACGCCGACGCCTGGCCCGGCAACGCTCATGCTGTCGGGCGCGGCTTCGCCGCCGCCGATCGTGCCCTGGCTCCCGCCCGGCTCCTGCCCCGGCTTCCACGCGTCAGGCAGGAAGCCGCCCCCGTCCCATTTGGCCATGCGCAGCCCCTCCGGCATGCGGAACTGCAGCACGGGGCGGTCCCGCATGGCGGCCAGCATGTAGTTGCGGAAGATGGGCGCGGCCACGGAGCCGCCCGTCTCCTTGTCGCCGAGCGAGGTGTTGTTGTCGAAGCCGATCCACACGGCCGTCGCGAGGTCGGGCGTGAAGCCGACGAACCAGGCGTCGTTGAAGTCCTGACTCGTCCCAGTCTTGCCGGCAATGGGCCGGTTGAGCCCGGCGCCCGCCGCCGTCCCCGTGCCGCGCGCGACGACGCCCTGCATCATCGTCACGAGCTGGAACGTGCTCTGCGGGTCCGCCACCTGCCGGCGCTGGTCGGTGATGACAGGGGGGCGGCCAGGCTCGGCGCAGGCCCGGCATTCCAGCCCGGGCGCGCGCCAGATCACCTTGCCGTCCCGGTCCTGCACGGAGTCCACCAAGGTCGGCAACACCTCCTTTCCGTTCTGCGCGAGCCCTGCGTAGGCGGCAGCTTGCCGCAGCACTGTCGACTCCACCGCGCCAAGCGCTGCCGGCAGCACGCGCGGCATGCCGTCCACGACGTGGAACGCCACCGCCTTCTGCGCCACGGCGTCCATGCCGACCTTCTCGGCCAGCCGGATGGTGACCATGTTGAGCGACTTCTCCAACGCCGAGCGCATCGTGACGGGACCGCTGAACGTCAGCCCGTAGTTGTTCGGCCGCCACTGCCCGGCGGCGCCCAGATCCTGCACGAACGGCGCGTCCAGCACGCGCTGGCTCGGCGAGTAGCCCGCCTCCAGCGCCGTGAGATAGACGAACGGCTTGAAGGAGCTGCCGGGCTGGCGCTGCGCCTGGGTCGCCCGGTTGAACTGGCTCGTCTCGAAGCTCCAGCCGCCGGACATGGCCAGCACGCGGCCGGTCGCCGGGTCGATCGACACCAGCGCGCCCTGCACCTGCGGGATCTGACGCAGCATGAGCCGCTCCGGCCGCGCCGGCGTGCGCCCTTGCGCGGCGGCGGCCGGCACGGGTTCGACCATCCCGACAGCGCCGCCCTGCACCACGTCCGTCATGCGCCGCGGCGCCGGGCCTAGCCCCCCATTGCGGACCGGGCGGGCCCAACCCGTGTCGGACAGGAGCATCGACGAGGTGCGCGGCGCCCCGCGACCCGCCGGCTGGCCCGGAGCGGCATCGAACCAGCCCAGCTTGGCCTCGTCCCCCGCCGTCTCGATCACCACGGCGAGGCGCCATTCCGGCAGCATGCCCGGGGAGCGCGGCACGTCGCCGAGCTGCCCGGCCCAGCCCGTCCGCAGCGCGGGCGTGGCGGCGAGCCTCAGCACGGGCCCCCGCCAGCCGCCGCGGGCGCGATCATAATTGAGCAGCCCTTGCCGCAGCGCACGGTCGGCAGCGGTCTGCAGCGCCGGGTCGAGGCTGGTGCGGATGGCGAAGCCGCCGCCGGTGGTACTGTCCGCGCCGAACTGCTCGACCAACTGGCGACGGACCTCCTCGCCGAACCACTCGGCGCCCGGCACCGTCTCCGGCCGGCGGAACGCGGCCGCCTGGATCGGCGCCGCCTTCGCAGCCGCCGCCTGCTCCGCCGTCACGGCCCGATCCTCGGCCATGCGGTCGATCACCCAATCGCGCCGGGACTTGGCGGCGTCGGGGTAACGGAACGGGTTGTAGTTGTTCGGCGCCTTGGGAAGTGCGGCGAGGAACGCGGCCTCCGGCAAGGTCAGGTCATCCAGGCCCTTGTTGAAATAGGCCTGCGCCGCCGCAGCGACTCCGTAGGATTGCAGCCCGAGGAAGATCTCGTTCAGATAGAGTTCGAGGATGCGCTCCTTGCTGAGCGACTGCTCGATCCGCACCGCCAGGATCGCCTCGCGCACCTTGCGCGAGATCGACACCTCGCCGCTGAGCAGCATGTTCTTGGCGACCTGCTGCGTGATGGTCGATGCGCCGATCGGCCGGCGCCCCTGGCCATACTGCTGGACGTCGAACCAGACGGCGCGCGCGATGGCCGTGGGGTCGACCCCCTTGTGGCTCCAGAACTTCTGGTCCTCCGCGGAGATGAACGCCTGCTTGACGAGATCGGGGATGGCGGCGCCCGGCACGAAGATGCGCCGCTCCGTCGCCAGCTCGGCGACCAGCCGGCTGTCCCCGGCATAAACCCGGCTCATCACGCGAGGTTGATAGTGCTGCAGCCCGCCCACCGTCGGCAAATCGGCCGAGTAGCGCTCGTACATGTGCCAGGCGAACAGGCCGGTCCCGGCGGTGCTGAGCAGGCCGAGCGCGAAGACCCCGCCGACCACGCGCCGCCAAATGCGGAAGCGTCGCGGCTTCGCCCGCTGGGCGCCCGCCGGCTGCGATGCCGCCAGCTGTTCGCGCGGCATCGGCGCCATCCGCCCGCCCTCGTCGTCCGGACCAGTCATCGCCGTCCCATGCTCCGCCTGCGCGCCAAACCGGTCATCCCATCACCCGCATCCCGCGATCGGCCGATGCGAGGTAGGCCTCTACCGCGTGACGGATCGCCGCCGCA
>JBBSIT010000103.1:0-9504 GCA_038231995.1 Acetobacterales bacterium
AGGTGGGCGAAGCCGGTGACCAAGGTGGGGCCGTAGAGCTGCTTGAACTCGTCGAGCTCGCTCCCGTCCACGATGCGGGCGATCAGCTCGCGCACGTCGTACGGCTCCCGGGCGTTGGCCGGCACGATGCCGCCGAGTTCGGCCGGGTCGTGCAGCGGCTCGCGCGGCGGCCGAAGGTCGAGCGAGTGGCGTTTGACGCTGTTGAGGTTGCCGACGATGCGGCGGGCGATGCCGAGGGCGTGGGCATCATTCTCCGCGAGGTGGTCGGTGACGCCGGAGGTGCGGCTGTGCAGCTCGCCGCCGCCGAGGTCTTCGGCGGTGACGACCTCGCCGGTGGCGGCCTTCACCAGCGGGGGGCCGGCGAGGAAGATGGTGCCCTGGTTGCGGACGATGACGCTCTCGTCCGACATGGCCGGCACGTAGGCGCCGCCGGCGGTGCAGCTCCCCATGACCACCGCGACCTGCGGGATGCCGGCGGCCGACATGGTGGCCTGGTTGTAGAAAATCCGGCCGAAATGGTCGCGGTCGGGGAACACCTCGTCCTGGTTCGGCAGGTTGGCGCCGCCGCTGTCCACGAGATAGACGCAGGGCAGCCGGTTCTGAGCCGCGATCTCCTGGGCGCGCAGGTGCTTCTTGACGGTCATGGGGTAGTACGTGCCGCCCTTCACCGTCGCGTCGTTGGCGACAACGACGCACTCGCGGCCGGTGATCCGGCCGATCCCGGTGATGATCCCGGCGGACGGGATGTCGCCGCCATACATCCCATGCGCGGCAAGCTGGGACAGCTCCAGGAAGGGCGAGCCGGGGTCGATCAGGGTGCGGACCCGATCGCGCGGCAGCAGCTTGCCGCGTCCTACATGCCGTGCCCGCGCCGTCTCGCCGCCTCCCTGGCGCACCGCGTCTACGACCTCGCGCAACTCCTTCACCAGCCCCGCCATCTGCGCCGCATTCGCCCGGAACTCGGCGCCGCGCGGATCGGCCGTGGTGCGGAGGACGCTCACGCCAGCTCGCGCACGGGCAGGTCGTCGCGCCGGGTGCGCCAGTGGGCGAGCGCCTGCCGTGCCATTCCCTCGATCCAGGCTCGCTTGGCTCGCTCGTAGGAGTCCAGGTCCGCGGCGTAATGCCGGCGGCCCTCGCGCTTGACCACCTCGTAGGCCTGCGCCGCGTCGGGATGGGCGCGCAGGTAGGCGAAGACAGCGACGACCAGCTCGGCCTCGGGGTGCCCGGCGTCGTAGCAATGCAGCTCGACCTGACGGCGCCGGGTCACGAAGTCGTCCACATGGTAGGTGCGGCCGTGCCCATGCCCGGACGGCTGCTCGATAAACCCATGCGCGAGCAGGCGCAGCCGCGCCGCGTGCAGCGCAGCGAAGTCCCGCATCTCGGCCAGCAGATCGATGACCGGGACGGCGGCCATGCCGGGCACCGAGGTCGAGCCGACGTGATGCACCGCGTGGCAGGACGCGGCGAGGGCGCGCCGCACCCGGGCGGCGTCGCGCGCCGCGGCGGCGGCCCAGAGCGGCGAATGCGGAACGAGCTCGATCAGAATGGTCACGGCAGCTTTCCCCCGAGCATGGCCTGAGCGACGACGGAGAAGTCCTTGTCCCCCATCCCCATCGCAGCCAGCCGCTCGTAGGCGGCCCGCGCGTGTCCGCCGAGCAGGCTAGGCGCACCTGACCCGGCCGCCGCCTCGGCTGCCAGCGTCAGGTCCTTGAGCATGAGCGCGACCGCGAAGCCGGGCTGGTAGTCGCGGTTGGCCGGCGAGGCCGGCACCGGGCCGGGCACCGGGCAGTAGCTGGTCAGCGCCCAGCATTGGCCGGAGGACTTCGAGCTGATGTCGAACAGCGCCTGCGCGGACAGGCCGAGCTTGTCGGCGAGCGCGAAGGCCTCGCTCACCGCGACCATGGAGATGCCGAGGATCAGGTTGTTGCAGACCTTCGCGGCTTGCCCGGCCCCGGCGCCGCCCGCGAGCACGATGGCGCGGCCCATCGCCTCCAGCACGGGACGGCCACGCTCGAAGGCGGCCGGCTCGCCGCCGACCATGAAGGTCAGCGTGCCAGCCGCGGCGCCGGACACGCCGCCGGACACGGGCGCGTCGAGCATGGCCAGGCCGTGCTGCGCCGCCGCCTCGTGCATCTCGCGCGCGGTCGATACGTCGATGGTGGAGCAGTCGATCAGCAGCGCGCCGTCCGGCCTTGCTGCGAACACCTCGGCGAGGACGGCGCGGACGTGCTGGCCGGCCGGGAGCATGGTGATCACCACATCCGCGCCGCGCACTGCATCGGCGATCCCCGCGGCCGCCTGCCCGCCCTGCCCGGCGAGCACGGTGCGGGGCGCCTCCGCCACGTCGTAGCCGCGGACCTGGTGGCCGGCGGAGACGAGGTTGGCCGCCATCGGCCCGCCCATGTTGCCCAGCCCGATGAACCCGATCGCCGCCATGCCGCCGTCCCCGTCCTGTTCCGTCCGCTACACTACGATGCGTTCCGGGTGCGTGAACACCTCGAACCCGTCCGCGCGGGCGACGCCGACGAGGGTGATGCCCGCCGCGTCCGCCATGCGGATGGCGAGCGCTGTCGGCGCGGATACGGCGGCCAGGACGGGGGCGCCCATGCGCGCCGCCTTCTGCACCAGCTCGACCGACACGCGACTGGTCATGGCGAGCAGGCCCTGCCCGGCGTCCAGCCCGGCGCGGGCGACGGCGCCGGCTAGCTTGTCCAGGGCGTTGTGGCGTCCCACGTCCTCGCGCAGCAGCGCGAGTCCGGCGCCGGGCCAGGCGAAGCCGGCAGCGTGGACCGCGCGGGTGAGATGGTTCAGCGCCTGCGCCGGGCCGAGCGCCGATACGGCCTGCTGCACCTGTGCGGGCGAGACGCGCAGCCCGGCGCGCACGGGCTGGGCGGGCCGCATCGCCTGGGCCAGGCTGTCGAGCCCGCACAGGCCGCAGCCGGTCGGCCCCGCCATGCGGCGGCGGCGCGAATCGAGCGCCGCCATCCGCTCGCCGCCGATCCACATCCGCAGCTCGATGCCGTGGGGCGCGGGGGCGACCTGCAGTTCCTCGATGTCGTCCGCGCGGTCCACGATTCCCTCGGACAGGCTGAAGCCGACCGCGAAGTCCTCGAGGTCGGCCGGGGTCGCCATCATCACGGCGTGGGTGACCCGGTTGTAGGTCAACGCAACTGCGGTTTCCTCCGCCACCGCGCGTCGGCCCGACTCGGGCAGGCCGGCCCGCCAGGCTGTGCGGATGGCGTCCTGGCTGGGTGCCGGCAGCGTCATTCGCGGATGCTGCGGCTACTCCTTCGCGAGCTCGACGTAGCGCAGGTAGAGCTTCTGCGTCTCCCAACCCTGGGGAAAGCGCGCCTTCGCGTCCTCGTCCGAGATCGAGGGCAGGATAATCGCCCGCTCGCCCGGCTGCCAGTTCACCGGTGTGGCCACCCGGTGCTTGTCGGTCAGCTGCAAGCTGTCGATCACCCGCAGGATCTCATCGAAGTTGCGCCCCGTGCTCGGCGGATAGGCCAGCATCAGCCGCACCTTCTTCTGCGGGTCGATCACGAACACGGTCCGCACCGTCACGGCCGCATCGGCCTCGGGATGCACCATGCCGTACAGGTCCGATACCGTGCGGTCCGCGTCGGCGATCATGGGGAAGTTCACGGCGGAGCCTTGCGTCTCCAGGATGTCGCGCTCCCAGCCGCCGTGCCGGTCGGGGGTGTCCACCGACAGGCCGATGGGCTTCACGCCCCTTCGGTCGAACTCGGGCTTGAGGCGGGCGACCTCGCCCAGCTCGGTGGTGCAGACCGGCGTGTAGTCGCGCGGGTGGCTGAACAGCACCACCCAGCTGTCGTCCGCCCACTCGTGGAAGCGGATGCGCCCCTGCGTGGTGTCCTGCTCGAAGTCAGGCGCGATCTGGCCGAGTTGTATGGTCATGCTGCCGCCGCTCCTTGCTGCAAGCCCCGAACGTAGCGCAGATACCGGCCCGATCAAAGGGCAGGAGAAGCAGCATGGCGGCGACGTATCCGGATCTCGCGAGCAAGGTCGTGCTCGTCACGGGGGGAGCCACGGGCATCGGCGAGGCCATCGTGCGGCGCTTCGCGCTTCAGGGCTCGCGCGTCGCGTTCCTCGACATCAAGGACGCGGAAGGCGCGGCGCTGGCTTCGGAGCTGGGCGAGACGGTGCGCTACGAGCACGCGGACCTCACCGTGATCCCGGAGCTGCGCGCGGCGGTGGAGCGGGTGCGCTCGGTGCTCGGCCCGATCACGGTGCTGGTCAACAACGCCGCGCATGACGAGCGGCACGCGACCGAGGACGTCACGGTCGAGTACTGGGACGGCCGGGTGGCGGTGAACCTGCGGCACCAGTTCTTCGCGGCGCAGGCGGTGCTGCCCGACATGAAGGCGGCCGGCTCCGGTTCGATCATCAATTTCGGCTCGACGTCCTGGATGATCGGCCAGGGAGGGATGGCGGCCTACACCGCGTGCAAGAGCGCCGTGCTGGGGCTGACCCGCTCGCTCGCGCGCGACTACGGCGCCTACAACATCCGGGTGAACGCGATCGCGCCGGGCTGGATCATGACCGAGCGACAGAAGACGCTGTGGCTGACGCCGGCGGGCGTCGAGGAGATCAAGACCCGGCAGTGCCTCCCGCGGGAGCTCGTGCCGGACGAGATCGCGCGGGTGGTGCTGTTCCTCGCCTCCGAAGAGGCGTCGGCCTGCACCAACCAACATTACGTGGTGGATGGCGGCTGGGTTTAGCGCATGCCGGGATTGATGCGGCGGACGGCCCCTGAACGGCATCTGCGCTCCAAGTCCGTGGCTGTTGAGTGCAACGAGCTGGAAGGCGCCGTCCACCCCGGTGATTGCCACCATCGGTCTGGATATCGCCAAGCGCGTCTTTCAGGCACACGGAGTTGATGCGTCGGGCAAGGCCGTGCTGCGGCGCAAGCTGCAACGGGCCGACCCGCAGTTCATGCACGAGCCGCGGCGTCATAGGCCCGGTCACGATCCCGATCCTGGCGTCATCTCCCGCACGGCCCGCTCGATCTGCTCCGGGTCTGAGTGACACTGGCCACGCCAGAGCCTGCGACCCGTCTCGTCAACGACGCAGATCGCGGTCAGCTTCTGCGAAACGTCCAAACCAACAAATCGGATCATCGTGCAGCCTCCCACGTGCGAACCGCCGAGCGACAGTGCCCGGATCGCGGCACCATGAAAGCGGCAGGCCCCGACCGCGATGACCCGATGTCCACGCAAGGCACTTAACCCTGGAGATCGCGCGCGGCGCCACCATGTGCCGCCGCGAACGCAAGGAGCCAGGCGCCGATGCAGATCATAGCCCCCTTCCCCCGCACCCATCGGCCGGCCGCAGCTTTCGGGCTGCTCGCGGCGTTGCTGTCCGCGCCGGCGGCGGCGCAGGCGCCGCGCTCGCCCACGCCGGAGCCAGTCAACCCGCCCCTGACGGTCGTCACGGTGGCGAAGGGGCTGGACAGCCCGTGGGGGCTCGCCTTCCTCCCGGACGGACGGATGCTGGTGACGGAGAAAGGCGGGCAGTTGCGGCTGGTCCGGGACGGGACGGTGTCCGCGCCGCTCGCGGGCGTGCCGGAGGTGGTGTCCCGCGGTCAGGGCGGACTGCTCGACGTCGCGCTCGACCCACGGTTCTCCGAGAACCGGCTGGTCTATCTCTCCTATTCCGAGGCGGGCACCGGCGGCGTCGGCACCGCGGTCGCGCGCGGGCGGCTGGGCGAGGCCGGGCTGGCGGGCGTGCAGGTGATCTATCAGCAGCAGCCGAAGGTAGCCGGGCCGAACCATTTCGGCTCGCGCCTGGTGTTCGCGCCCGACGGCACCCTGTTCATCACCCAGGGCGACCGGTTCGCCTACCGCGAGCAGGCGCAGAACCGGATGAGCCTGCTGGGCAAGGTCGTGCGGATCAACCCGGACGGCTCGGTGCCGCGCGACAACCCCTACCTGAACACGTCAGGCGCGCGTCCCGAGATCTGGTCCGTGGGGCATCGCAACATCCAGGCGGCGGCGATCGACCCGGCGACCGGGCGGCTCTGGACCGTGGAGCACGGCGCCAAGGGCGGCGACGAGCTGAACCACCCCGAGGGCGGCCGCAACTACGGCTGGTCCTTCATCACCTACGGCGTGGACTATAACGGCGCCAAGATCGGCGAGGGCACGGCACGGCCAGGACTGGAGCAGCCGGTGTACTACTGGGACCCGGTGATCGCGCCGTCCGGGATGGCGTTCCTCACGAGCAGCGCCTACCCGACCTGGCAGGGCAGCGTCTTCGTCGGCTCGCTCAAGGAACGGCTCCTGGTGCGGCTGGTGCTGCAGGACGGCTAGGTGGCGCAGGAGGAGCGCATGCTCGCCGGCCTGCGCGAGCGCATCCGCGACGTACGGCAAGGACCGGACGGGCTGCTCTACCTGCTGACCGACGGCCCAGATGGTCGCCTGCTCCGGCTCGACCCGGCCGCCGCACGGTAAGGTTGCAACCCTGGAGCGGACCGCGCGTCCTGCCCTCAGCATCATCACCCCGGAGACAGCCATGCGGATCGGCAAGATCATGACCCTGGACCCCCAGACGGCACAGCCCGGCGATACGCTGCAATCGGCCGCCCAGCGAATGCACGACCTCAACGTCGGCGTGCTGCCGGTCTGCGAGGGCGACCGGCTCGTGGGCGTGCTGACCGACCGCGACATCGTCGTCCGCTCCACCTCGGCCGGGCAGGACCCGCGCACGGCGAAGGTCGCGGACGCCATGACGACGGATGCGCGCACCTTGACGGACGAAGCCTCCGTGCTGGATGCGATCCAGCTCATGGAGCAGCACCAACTGCGCCGGGTCCCGGTCGTGGACGACGCCGGCAAGCTGGTGGGCATCGTGTCGCTGGGCGACCTCGCCGCCGCCGGCACGCCGGAGGCGGGCGAGGCGCTCGAGGCCATCTCCGGCTCCGAGTAGCCGCCCCGACCGGGCGCGCGCGAGGTAAACGGGAGGGGCAGCCGGACCAGAGTCCGCTTATGTTCCGCCCGTGAGACTCCGCCGCCCGATTCGCCCTTGCCGACGCTGGCCTGAATTCTGCAGGACGGTGCGGCCGTGATGGCCGGCTCGCACCTGATCGTCGGCGCGGTCGCCTGGGCATGGGTCGCGCCGCGGCTGGGGCTACCGGTGCTCGACCCCGCCAGCCTCGCGCTCGTAGCGGTAGGCAGCGTGCTGCCCGACATGGACCATCCCGGCTCCTGGGTCGGCCGGCGGCTCGGGCCCGTCTCGCACGCCCTGGCGCGGGTGCTCGGCCATCGCGGCTTCACCCACTCGCTGGTCGCGGTGGCGCTGTGCGTGGCCGCGTTGCAGTCGCACGGGGTGAGCCGGGCGCTCTCCGGCCCGCTCGTGACCGGCTACCTGTCCCACCTCGCGGCCGACCTGCTGACGCCGCAGGGCTTGCGGCTCGCCTGGCCGCTGCGCCGGAGCTTCGCCCTGCCGCTCTGCCCCACCGGGTCGGCGCGCGAGGCGCTGGTGGTCGCCTGCCTGCTGGCTTGGACCGTGCTGGCGCATGCCGGGCGGCATTTCGGCTGACAGGACGGGTCCCGGGGCGGCTTCGCGACCGCTGTTAACCCTCCGTTAAGCGCCTTGGCCCGAACATGGGGAGCCGAAGCGAGAGGGCGTAACCGTGCTGTCCCCAGGATCACGTTGGAACCGCCTCCATACCCTCCGCGTCGGGTTGCCCTCCCGGCTGGGCGTCGCGATCGCGCTCATGATCGTCGGCTTCTGCGGCGTCTCCGCCTTCATGCTGCTCGAGCTGCGCCGCAACGCTTGGGAGCAGGCGCTCCAATCGTCGAGCAACCTGATCGCGGCCGTGGCTCAGGACATCTCGCGCAGCATCGAGCTCTATGACCTTTCCCTGCACGCCGTGATCGATGGGCTGGCCCGTGACGATCTGCAGCAGGTCAGCCCCGAGCTGCAGCAACTCATCTTGTTCGACCGCGCCGCCACGTCGCGTCACCTCGGCGGCATCCGGGTGCTGGACGAGCGCGGCGCCGTCATCCGCGACTCCGAGCCAGCGATACTCCGCCAAGGCAGCAACGCCGGGTACGAGCATTTCCTCGTGCATGTCGGGCGGCCGAGCGATGGGCTGCACATCAGCGCGCCTTTCCGCAACTTTGCCTCCGGGGAGGACGAGATCGCGCTGAGCCGGCGGTTGAGCCATCCGGACGGCTCGTTCGCGGGCGTCGTGGTCGGGACCCTGAAGTCGTCGTACCTGAGGAGCCTGTTCGAGCGGTTCGGCCTCGGTCCGAACGGCTCGATCAACCTGTTCCGCCGGGATGGGACGCTGCTGATGCGCGCGCCCTACGTGCCCGAGCAGATCGGACGCAGCCTCGCCGGGAGCCGCGTCTTCCAGCGCTACCTGACGGCGAGCGCCGGCGTGTTCACCGGCGCCTCGTCGCTCGACGGCGTGGACCGGGTATACAACTTCGCCCACATCGAAGGCTTGCCGCTCATCCTGAGCGTGGCTCTCTCGGTCGACGACATCCTCGCCGACTGGCGTGCCAGGGCGCTGGTCATCGGCGGCGTGCTGCTGGCCCTCTCCTTCGCCCTGGCCGTCTTCGGGCTGCTGCTGGCAGGCGAGCTGCGGCGGCGCGGCAGGAGCGAGGCGCAGCTCGCGTCCGCCAACGCGGAGCTGTCCCGGCTGGCGAGCACCGACGGGCTGACCCACCTCGCGAACCGGCGCCGCTTCGACGAGGGCCTGGCCCAGGAGTGGCGCCGCGCCGCCCGCGAGGAGACGCCGCTGTCGTTGCTGCTGCTGGACGTGGACCGGTTCAAGCGGTTCAACGACCAGTACGGGCACCAGGCCGGGGACGACTGCCTGCGCGCGATCGCCGCGGCCGTCGGCCGGCCGCCCTGCCGGCCAGGGGACCTGATCGCGCGCTACGGCGGCGAGGAGTTCGCCGTGCTGCTGCCCGGCACCGACGCGGCGGGCGCCGGCGAGGTCGCCGAACGGGTGCGCGTCGCGGTCGAGGCGCTGCGCCGCCCGCACGCGGGCAACGCCGAGTGCGGCGGCATCGTCACGGTCAGCATCGGCATCGGCACCGCCCTGCCGAGCCTGGACGCCGGAGCGGCGGGCTCCGAGGCGTTGGTCGTCGCGTCCGATCAGGCGCTCTATGCGGCCAAGCGCGACGGACGCAACCGGGTGGCGACGCAGCCGAGGCCCTTGAACGCGCCGCTGGCCTACGAGGCAGCCTAATGCGCCAGTCAAGCGGCTTTTCGGTGGTTGTGTTCGAAGGGCGTTTGGGAGCCGACGCCGAGCCCCCGTCACTTGCCGCGGAAGCGCGCGGCACTCAGCAAGGGCGTCGCGGGACCCGAGGCCAGGCCAGAGGATGGATCGCCGACCGGTGAGCCGCGGGGCGGCGGCACGACGGCAAGGCTCGTGGCAGGGACAGCGGCCGGGCCGGGACACACGGCCGCGCCCGGCGGCCGGGCGGCGCAGGGAGCGGTGGCCCGCGCCTGAAGCGCTGCAAGCTC
>JBBSIT010000104.1:0-9486 GCA_038231995.1 Acetobacterales bacterium
CTGCTCGTCGCCGGCCGCCTCGATGATGTGGATGGAGGTGACATCCGCTCCTGCGATCCCGACGCGGACCTCCCGGACCACGCGCGCCACCGCCGGGTCGCGCGGCGTGAGGCTCAGGCGCCAGCCGGGCGGGGCGGCATCCATGCGGACATCGAACTCCCGCTGCAGGGTGGCGAGGTCGCCCGCGATCGGCGCGCGGATCGCGTCCACCAGGGCGCGTATCTCGGGCTGGCCGCGGAGGTCCACCACGCGGGGCGGCTCCTCGCCGAGCGTGACCACCAGCCGGTCGCCGTCCACCACCAGGCTCTCGCGCTGGGGGAACAGCGTGATTTTCTCCAGGTGGCCGGGCCGGCGATACAGCAGCGTGCCGTTGCTGAGCAGCGGCTGGTCCAGGGCGGCGAGGCGCTTCTCCTCGCGGAACGTGGCGCGGCGCTCGGGCGCCTGGGCGAGCCGGCGCATCAGCTCAGGAAGGGACGGCCCCTGTTGGGCCGCCGCGGGCGAGCCGGTCCAGAGCAGGAGGGCGAGCGCCAGCGGTGACAGCGGGCGGCGTCGGGCGCGGGACCGCATCGGCCGGGTCCTTCCAGAACGGGTAGAAATTGAACCAGTTGAACGGGTGTGCGCGAGCTTGCGCCTCAAGCCGGGCGGCGTAGCGCCCCAGCCACTCGCGTATGTCGGCCTGCCGGGTCTCGCGGCGCAGGCGGACCGGGTCAGCGAACGGCTCGATCTGCACGAGGTAGCGGCGATGCCCGGTGCGCACGCCGAAGAACAGCAGCGTTGGCACGCCGAGCGTGGCGGCCAGGACGAGCGGCCCGGCGGGGAACGCGGCCTGCTCGCCCATGAAGGGCACCATGACGGTCTTCTGGTTGCCCGGCGCGCGGTCGGCGAGGATGCCGACTATCTCGCCCCGCGCCACCGCCTCCTGCGCCCGCAGCATCGCGGCCGGGGTGCCGATGTCGATGATGCCGGCGGTGCACGCCGGGTTGATCCGCTCCAGCATCTGCGTGAGCGCCCCGGCGTTGCGGCGGAACATCAGCGGCCGGACCGGGACCGGGCAGTCCCGCGCCACGGTGCGCAGCACCTCGAAGCTGCCGATATGCGCGCCCAGCAGCACGCAGCCGCGGCCTTGGGCGACGATGGCGGCGAGATGGTCTAGCCCGCGCACCTCCACCTGGAAGCGCTCGGCCCGGTCAGACAGCAGGAACACGCGGTCTAGCGTGACGCGGGCGAAGGAGAGGATGTGCCGGAACACGTCGCGCCTCGACGCGGGCCGGCCGAGCACCCGGCCGAGGAAGTCTCGCGATGCCGCCCGGACCACCGGCGACGTCGCGTAGAAGCAGGCGGTGATCGGATACAGCAGCGCGCCGCCCGCGTGCCAACCGAGCCGGAGCGTGATCCACAGCATGATGCGCAGCAGGATCGCGCTCCCGCGCTCCCGCTGTCCTGCCCAACTCGCCGCATCAGTACGCATGGGGGTCTCTAGGCGTACAGCAACGTGCCGAGCGTCGCGGTGGCGCCGTCCACCTCGCAGCGGAAGGCGACCCGGCCGGCACTGGCGTCGCGGAACGTCACGCTGACCTCCTGCCCGGGCAGCACGGGCAGCAGGAACTTGGCGAGCGGAATGCCGGCCAGCGCGCGGCCGGGCAGGTGCGGCGCGATCAGGGCGGCGGCATGGTCCAGCACGACGACGCCGGGCACGACGGGCCGGCCGGGAAAATGCCCGGGCAGGCTGGGGTGGTCGTGCCCGGCCTGGAACGTGCCCGCCGGGGTCATGGGGCGCCGGCAGAGCGTTCGGGCAGCAATTGCGCGAGCGCGCTGCGCGGGAGCTTGCCCAGGTCGTTGCGCGGCAGCCGGTCCACCTGGATCAGCTTGCGCGGCAGGAACAGCGGATCGACCTCGCGGCGCAGCGCGCCGAGGATGCCCGCCACGGGCCGGCCCGGCGCCACCACGAAGGCGTGCAGCCGGGCGCCCGGGCGGCTCGCCAGGTCGTCCGGCGCGAGGAAGGCGCCGTCCTGCACGCCGTCGATCCTGGTCAGGACGCTGTTCAGCCAGGACAGCGAGACGCGCCGCCCCCCGACCTTCACGAGGTCCGCGTGTCGGCCGAGCAGGCGGAAGCGGCCGTCCTCCAGCTCGATGCTGTCGGAGAGCGGGTGCGGGTCCGCGTAGGGCGCTGCGACGGTGACGAGGTCCGCCTCCGCCGACAGGGCGATACCCGGGTATGGCGTCCAGGTATCGCCCTCGATCGTGCGGCGGCTCGCGATCGACCCGACCTCGGTAGCGCCGTAGATCTCGCGCACCTCGGTATTCCAGCGCCGCTCCACCTCGGCGGCGAGCGCCGGGTCGAGGGGCGCGGTGGCGGAGACGACCATCGCCACGTGGGGCGGCGCCATGCCGTCGAGATAGGCCCGGAGCTGCAAGGGCGTGGTGACGAGTGCGTGTGGACCTGGGCTGGCCGCCAGCGCCGCGCGGATATCGGCAGGATAGAACGCCGGGCCGCACCAGCTCGCGGCGTCGGCGTGCAGCGGGAGCAGCACCGTCGTCTCGAAGCCGTACATGTGCCGCGGCGGGACGGTGCCGACGACCGTGTGCCCGGCGAGGCCGAACTGCGCGCCGGCGGCGATGCTGCGGTCCGTCAAAGCGCCCCAACGCTTGGCGTGCGCCGCCGGCCGGCCGGTGCTGCCGGAGGTGAAGACGATGGCGGCTTGCTGGCCGGCGGGCAGGTCCGGGTTCGGGCTGCCACGGCGCCGGGCGGGCCAGGGCGCTTCCATCGCGTGATGCCGGGGCAGGCCGCCGGCTTCGGGGTCGTCCGAGACGGAGTAGAGGCCGGGGTATTCCCCCGCGAGGGCGGCGAGCCGCTCCGGGGAGCGGTCGCTCGTGAGCAGGTTGACCTGGCGGCGCAGCAGGGCGGCCGCGAAGGCGACGCAGAACCGGGAGCGCTGCCGGCACAGGTTGAGCACGAACCCGCCCTCGGGCAGCCGGTCCGCGAGCTCGTGCGCCGCATCGAGGAACGCCTGGCCCGTGACCGCCCCGTCCGGCGTGCGGAACAGCGCCGCGTCCGGTGCGCGGCCGACGAGAGGGATGGACGGGCCGACCATGGCTCTACCGCGCGCGGTGCGACTGGATGTGCCGGGACAGGCTGCGGAGGGAGGCGAAGATCTGGTGGTTGTTCTCGTCGTCGGACTTGAGCTCCAGGCCGTAGGCGCGCGAGATCGCCAGCGACAGCTCGAGGGCGTCGATCGAGTCCAGGCCAAGCCCTTCGCCGAACAGGCGCTCGTCCGGCGCGATATCGCCGGGTTCGACTTCGAGCTGCAGCGAGGTGACGAGCAACTGAGCCAGCTCGCGCTCGGCGGGGTCCTGGCCGGCGGGTGCTGCGGTCCGCAAGGCTGCATTCGAGGGCAGGTGCATGCTGTGTTCCTCCACGATTATCTAGCCGAATTAATGTGCTATGGACAATTCCAGTTCAGAGTCCCCGACGGGCGTTGGCGAGCAGGGTGGGCTATGCGGGTTTCGCATGTCTTAAAGGGTATTCTGGGCATCGCTGTGGCAGCCTGCCCGCTGGTGACGCACGCGGCCTTCGCGGCTGGGCGGTGGCTGCCGCTGGCCGCGGCGCTGGCGGCGTGCCAGGTGGCGGTGATCGGGCTGGTGCTGCTCCGCCGCACGCGGGACGGCCGGCTCGCGTGGCTCGCGCTCGCCGTGCCGGCGTTCGCGCTGGCGGCGCTGTTCCACGCGCAGGCGAGCGTGCTGGCCGTGTCCGGCGTGTCGCACGCGCTGATCTACGCCGGGTTGCTCGCCTTCTTCGGGGGCACCTTGCGCCGGGGACGGGTGGACCTCGTGACCCAGCTCGCGCGCCGGCTGCGCGGCCCGTTGCGGCCTGACATGGAGGCCTACACGCGGGGCGTGACCAAGGCGTGGTGCGGCTTCTTCGCGTTCCAGCTCGGGGCGTCCACCCTCCTGCTTCTGCTCGCGCCGGCGGAGGCGTGGTCGCTGTTCGTCAACGTGCTCGACGCGCCGCTGATCGGGCTGATGTTCCTGTCCGAGCTGGCGGTCCGGCATCTCCGGTTCCGCAGCTACGACCATGCCGGCATCGCCGAGACGGTCCACGCCTTCGGGCAGCAGGCCGCCGCCCGCGACCGGGGATAGCGGCCGCGTGCTGGGCTGGACGCCTACGCTCCTGGTTGGCGCCTCGATGGCGCTGCACGGCGCTGCCGCCGCGGGCGCCGTCGCGGCCCCGGAGGCGTGGCCGTGGTGGCTCGGCGCGGTCGCCGCCAACCATTTCGTGCTCGGCGCCGTGGGCATGCGGCCGCGCAGCCAGTTGCTCGGGCCGAACCTGTCCCGCCTGCCGCAGAGCACCGGGCAGGGCTGCGTGGCGCTCACCTTCGACGATGGGCCGGACCCGGCGGTGACGCCCGCCGTGCTCGACCTGCTGGACCGCCACGGCGCCCGGGCCAGCTTCTTCTGCATCGGCGCGCGGGCGGCGGCGCACCCGGAGCTGGTGCGCGACATCGTGCGGCGCGGGCATGGCGTGGAGAACCACACCCACACGCATCCCCGGCTGTTCGCCTGCTACCTGCCGGGCGCGAAACGGCGCGAGCTCCTGCGCGCGCAGGCCGCGATCACCGCCGCCGCCGGCCGGGCGCCGCGCTACATACGGGCGCCGATGGGCCTCCGCAGCCCGCTGCTCGACCCGGCGATGGCGGGGCTCCCATTGCGCTACGCCTCCTGGACCCGCCGCGGCCTCGACGGGATCAGCACCCGCCCGGACCAGGTGCTGCGCCGGCTCACGCAGGGGCTGGCCGCAGGCGACGTGCTGCTGCTGCATGACGGGCGCTGCGCGCGGACGAGGGACGG
Source organism: Acetobacterales bacterium (assembly GCA_038231995.1). Lineage (GTDB taxonomy): Bacteria > Pseudomonadota > Alphaproteobacteria > Acetobacterales > Acetobacteraceae > JBBSIT01. The sequence continues at coordinate 4,846 of JBBSIT010000104.1, forward strand.
GGTCCCGGTGGTGCTGGAGGTGCTGCCGGCGCTGCTGGAGCATCTCGCGAGCCGGGGTCTCAGGGCGGTGGCGCTGCCGAGCGCCGCCGACGAAGCCTGCGAGCGATGACGCCGGGCAGCCGGGCGATGGCGGCGAGCATCAGGCGCGTGTGCATCCAGGTCAGCAGGGCGTTGTCGCGGACGTATTTGAAGTGGGACACCCCGCCCTCGGCGGCGCTCAGGTAGCGCACGGGGGCGGGCAGGTTGACGGGCGGCACGCCGCGCCAGACCAGCCGCACCGCGGCCTCCGGGTCGAAATCGAAGCGGCGCATCCAGCGGCTGCCTTCCATCACGGCGCGCAGCGCGGCGATGGGATAGACGCGGAAGCCGAACAGGCTGTCGCCGATGCCGGCCCAGCCGGTCTCCAGGTTGGCCCACCAGTTGGAGATGCGCCGCCCCTTCACGCGAAGGCCCGGCGCGCCGGTGGCGAACACGGGGACGCCGAGCACCATGGCGCCGGGCTGCGCCATTGAGGCCGCCATGAAGGCGGGGATGCGGCTTGCCGGGTGCTGCCCGTCCGCGTCCATCGTCAGCGCGTGGGTGAAGCCGGCCGCCTGGGCGTGGCGCATCCCGTGCAGGATCGCGGCGCCCTTGCCGCCGTTGGCGGGCAGGACGAGCACACGCAGCCCGGCGTCCCGCCCGGCTTCCTGGCACAGCAGCTCGGCGGTGCCGTCCGTGCTGCCGTCCACGACGACCCAGACCGGCTCCCACGCCAGGCGGGCCTCGCGCACCGTCTCCAGGACGATCGGGCCGGTGTTGTAGCTCGGAATCAGGACGAGGTGCGTGGCGGACCGGGTCATGCCCGCGCGTCTAGTGCGGGTCCACTATGGTGGAACCGCACGAGCGTTGGTTTCACGCGGTTACTCACCCTGACGGGACGCTAGAGCGCGTCCGGTCAGGGTGAAACCGCTCTAGCTCCCTGCGGTAGTATTCCTCAAGCTCGGCGATGAAGGCCTGGGTATCGGCCGCGGCAGCGAAGCGCCGGCCGAGCGTCGCGCGGTAGGCGATGGGGAAGGCCGGCATCCGCAGCACGGGCCAGCCCTTGGAAATGTACGGCGAGCTGGTCTCGATGAACACCGTCTGGATCGGGGCGTGCCCCCGGCGCGCCATCACGGCGAAGCCGCCCTTGAAGTCGTTGACCGGCGGCCGCACGGTGCGGGTGCCCTCGGGGAAGATGAGCAGTTGGTTCCCGTCCGCGACGGCGCGCGCCGCGCGGCGGATCAGCAGATGCGGCGCGTCGTTGCGGATGTAGCCGGCGAGCCGGGCGCCGCCGCCCAGGAAGGGGTTGTCCCAGATCGAAGCCTTGGTGATGCACACCACCCGCGGCAGCCGCGAGATTATGAGAACGGCGTCGAGCAGGGTGGGATGGTTCGGCGCGACGACGAGGCACGTCTCGTCACGCACCGCGTCGAGGGCTGACAGGTCCAGCTTGAACAGCCCGCCGAGCCGCATGGACCCGAGCACGAAGCGGAACCCGGCCCGGATCACGGCCTGGCCGACCCGCATGCCGGTGCGGCGCGGCAGGACGTGGTAGAGGGGCCATGCGGCCAGGCTCCAGACCAGGCTGGCCGCCGCGAAGCTCGCGATGGTGCCGTAGAATACGGCCGCCTCGAACGCCAGCCGGGCGCCGGCCTGCGCGCGTCGCGCGACCGCGGGGCGCAGCCTCGTGACGCTCACGGGCGCCGGACCGTGTTGCCCGCCATGCGCCGCGGCGGAGGAGGGGTCAGGGGCATAGGCCATGGTAGCGCCTGGCCATGCTCCCGGTCCATAAACGCGAGGTGAAGCAAGCGAGCCACGAGGCGACATGAGCGAGCCAGCAGCGGACGGAGCGACGCGGCCGCATCCCGTCCTGCCCGCCTATTACCGGACCGAAGCCGACCGCGCCGGCTTCGTGCAGGACCTATTCGACCGCACGGCGCCGCATTACGACGGGATCAACCGGGTGTTCTCGCTCGGCACCGGCGGCCGCTACCGGCGGGACGCGCTGCGGCGCGCGGGCCTGCGGCCGGGCGCGCAGGTGCTCGACGTGGCGGTGGGGACGGGGCTGGTGGCGCGCGAGGCGGTCCGCATCGCCGGGCCGGCGGGCGGCGTGACCGGCCTCGATGTCAGCCTGGGGATGCTGGCGCAGACCCGGCGTTCCTTGGGCATCTCGTGCGTGCAGGCGCGCGCCGAGGCGCTGCCCGTGGCGGACGGCAGCGTGGATTTCGTCAGCATGGGCTACGCGCTGCGCCACGTGCCGGACCTGGTGGCGGCGTTCCGCGAGTTCCACCGCGTGCTGCGGCCGGGCGGGACCGTGCTGGTGCTGGAGATCGGCCGGCCGGCGGGGCGGGCAGCGTACGCGCTGGCCCGGATGTATCTCGGGCGCATCGTGCCGGCGCTGTGCCGGCTGGCGGCGCCGCGCGGCGCGACGGGCACGCTGATGAGCTACTACTGGGACACGATCGACAACTGCGTGCCGGCCCAGCGGATCGAGGCTGCGCTGGTTCAGGCGGGGTTCGCTGAGACCGGGTGCGAGACGGTGCTCGGCGTGTTCCGCGCGTTCCGCGCCCGCCGGCCAGGCTGAGCCGGCGCGTGCCGATACTGGGGATCAACTGGGTCGGCCTGACGGAGCAGAACGGCCGCAAGCTGCTGTTCTCGCTCGGCTTCGTGCTCGCGCTGGTGCTGGCTCGGGCCGTGCTGCGCGTGCTGGCCCGCCTTGTCCTGCGGGGCGAGGCGCCGTGGGTCCTGCAGGCGCGGTTCTGGACCGGCCAAGGGCTCAACCTGCTGCTTGCCGTGCTGATGGTCCTCGGGCTGATGTCCATCTGGTTCGAGGACCCAGCGCGGCTGGCGACGGCGTTCGGCCTGGTCAGCGCCGGGCTGGCCTTCGCGCTGCAGCGGGTGATCACCGCGTTCGCCGGCTACATCGTGATCCTGCGCGGCAACAACTTCACCGTGGGCGACCGGATCAGCATGGGCGGGGTGCGCGGCGACGTGCTGGCGCTGGGTTTCATGCAGACGACGCTGCTGGAGATGGGCGTGGCGCCGGGTAGCGACGCCGGGCCGGCGGTGTGGGTCAAGAGCCGGCAGTTCACCGGGCGGATCGTGACGGTGACCAATGCCAAGATCTTCGATGAGCCGGTGTATAATTATACGCGCGAGTTCCCCTACATCTGGGAGGAACTGAGCGTGTCCGTCCGCTACGAGGATGACCGGGAGCGGGCGGAGGCGATCCTGCTGGAGGCGGCCAACCGCTATGCGCTTGACCCGCGCACCATCTCGGAGGAGGCGGCGCGGACCCTGGAACGGCGGTTCGACCTGAAGCGCCTCGATTTCGAGCCGCGCGTGTATTACCGGCTCACCAGCTCCTGGCTGGAGCTCACCGTGCGGTTCGTCGTCCGCGACCACGGGACGCGCGCGATCAAGGACATGATGGCGCGCGAGATCCTGGCCGGGTTCGACGCCGCCGGGATCACCGTGGCATCCCCGGAATACCGCGTCGTCGGCCTGCCGCCGGTCGAGCTGCGCGATGTCCGGCCAGGCCCGGCTCAGCCCGGGTAAAGCGGCCAGAAATAACCGATCAGGGGCACGCCGGCCACGATGACGAGCACCGAGAGCGGCGCGCCGAGCCTCGGGTAGTCGCCGAAGCGGTAGCCGCCCGGTCCCATGACCAGGGTGTTGCACTGATGGCCGATCGGGGTGGGGAAGTCGCACCCGGCGCCGAGTGCGACGGCCATCAGGAACGGGTCGGGGTTGAGCTGCAGCTTGGTGGCCAGCGTCGCCGCGATCGGGCCGAGCATGAGCACGGTGGGCGCGTTGTGCAGGAACGGGGTGACGACCATGGCGATGACCAGGATCAGCGCCAGCGCACCCATCGGCGGCAGCAGATCGACCACGCCGGCCAGCCAGCCGGCGATCAGGTCGGTGCCGCCGGTGTCGCGCACCGCGTGGCTGACCGGGATGAGTGCGCCCAGCAGGATGAGCACCGGCCACTCGACGGCGTTGTAGCCCTCCTCCATCGTCAGCACCCGCAAGAGCAGCAGCACGACCGCGGCCGCGAAGAAGGCGATTGCCACGGGAACCACGTGGGCCGCCACCAGCACCATGGCTGCCAGCAGCACCAGCGCCGGCACCCAGCTCCGGTGGCTCTGGCCCAGCGCGATGCCACGCTCGGCGAGCGGCAGGATGTGCAGCCGGCCCAGCGCCTCGGGCAGCGTCGCCTCCTCGCCCTTCAGCACCACGACGTCTCCTGGGCGGAAGCGCACGGCCTTGAGGCGTTGGCTGATCCGCTGGCCGCTGCGGCTGACCGCGAGCAGGCCGACGCGATGGCGCCCCTGCAGGTCCGCCTGCGCCGGCGTCTGGCCGGCCAGGGGGGAATCGGAGGTGACGACGCCCTCGACGACGGTCATGGGCACCGCCGGGCCGGCTGGGGCGGCGGCGTCGCCGGCGAGCTGCATCCGGCCGCGGGCGACGAGGCGCTCCAGGTCCTCGGGCTCGCCCTGCAGCAGCACGACGTCGTCCGCCTGCAGCACGCGGCCCGGCGTGGGGTAGAAGCGCCGGAACCGCTCGCGGATCACGCTCGCGACCGCCACGCCTCCGTCCCCCAGCGCCTCCAGCTCGGCGACC
>JBBSIT010000105.1:0-9440 GCA_038231995.1 Acetobacterales bacterium
GATTTGCTGGCCGCCCTGACAGGCCAACCCGACAACCTGGTCGCCGAACTGCGGATCACTTGAGCTTTCCGCGACAACCTGGACAGTTACCATATTCGTTAATAAGCATCCAGTGCGGGATCGGCGGCGCCCATCCCGATCCGACGCCGTGCCCTGAAGCGGCTTCAGCCCGTGACTGAACCCGCTCTCGCTACATCGTGGCGCCGATCACCCAGGGGGCGAACTCGGCGGCGCCGAAGTCGAACGCCTCGCTCTTGGTCCGCTCGCCGCCGGCGACCTGCCCGGTGGCGGCGTACAGAGCTTGCCGACGCAAAGAATTCACGCGGTTGACCGCGAACGTCCTTTCGTTCGAGTCATGCCTCGAAGTATCGGATCCCTAACACGAACAGCGTCGCCATGCTGTTGTATGTCGCCATGCTGTTGTATACGGCATGACTCGCCGCCACGCCCCAGAACGCCCTGCCCAGCCCCACACCGTCACGGAAGCTGACGTATTGGTAGGACATGACGAGGAACACGAACGCAGCTGTAACCGGGATGCCGCTGGAGGGGCCGTGCAGCCCGTAAGCTATGAGGGTGATGGCCGCCACGAAGCCGCTCAGTCCAAGCCATCGCCGGGTGGCCGCGTGAACCAGCATGATCTGCAACGTTTCGAGGAGGGGTGCGGCTACCAGACTCAGGACAGCCAAATACAGGAGCGGTTTCTCTCCCAAGCTCCCCCTGTCGGAAGGCGCCTCGTAGCCGAGGACATGCTCGCCGGCCACTATGATCGAGCTGACCAGGATGCCAGCCGCCTTCATCGCGAGACCGATCTTGACCGATGAGAGAAGCCAGTGCGGTCCGGGCCGGGTCAGGTAAAGCGCGCAATGGTTAAACCGCTCGACCGCGCGGCTGAGTCCCGACCGCCGCATTCGCGGAGGAATGCCGCGGATGAGCCGCGCTACATCGTAGCCCCGATCACCCAGGGGGCGAACTCGGCGGCGCCGAAGTCGAACGCCTCGCTCTTGGTCCGCTCGCCGCCGGCGACGCGCAGCATGTGCTCGAAGATGCGCTGGCCGCATTCCTGCACCGTCTCGTCGCCGTCCAGCACGGTGCCGCAGTTCACGTCCATGTCGTCCTCCATGCGGCGGAACATGGGCGTGTTGGTCGCGAGCTTGATCGACGGCGCGGGCTTGCAGCCGAACACGCTGCCGCGGCCGGTGGTGAAGCACACCAGGTTGGCGCCGCCGGCGACCTGCCCGGTGGCGGCCACCGGGTCGTAGCCCGGCGTGTCCATGAAGGTGAAGCCGCGCTGCGTCACCGGGTCGGCGTAGCGCACGACGTCCACCAGGTCCGTGCTGCCGGCCTTGGCCATGGCGCCGAGGCTCTTCTCCAGAATGGTGGTGAGCCCGCCGGCCTTGTTGCCGGGACTGGGGTTGGCGTTCATCTCGGCGCCCTCGCGCTCGGTGTACTCCTCCCACCAGCGCATGAGGGCGACGAGGCGCTCGCCGACCGCGCGGCTGCTGGCGCGCCGGGTCAGCAGGTGCTCGGCGCCGTAGGTCTCGGGGGTCTCGGACAGGATGACGGCGCCGCCGTGGCGCACGACGAGGTCGGAGGCGGCGCCGAGCGCGGGGTTGGCGGACATGCCGGAGTAGCCGTCGGAGCCGCCGCATTGCAGGGCGACGGTGAGCTCGCTGGCCGGCACCGGCTCACGGTGGATGGCATTGCTCTCGGCGAGGACCTCGTGCACGAAGGCGATGGCGGCCTCGACGGTGCGGCGGGTGCCGCCCATGGCCTGGATGTCCATGCTGCGGACGCGGCCGGCGAGCTTCTGCTCCTCCAGCAGGCCGCCGAGCTGGTTCACCTCGCAGCCGAGGCCGAGCACGACGACGTGGCTGAAGTTGACGTGGCGCGCGTAGCCCGCCAGCGTCCGGCGAAGCAGGCGGAGCGGCTCGCCGTCGGTCATGCCGCAGCCGGTCTTGTGGGTGAGCGCCACCACGCCGTCCACGTTGGGGTAGTCCGCGAGCGGGTCCCCTGTCCCGCTGGAGCGCGGGTTGAACGGGTTGCGCTTGAACGCGTCGGCGACCAGCCCGGCGACGTGGGCGCTGCAGTTCACCGAGGTCAGCAGGCCGATGTAGTTGCGCGTCGCGACCCGGCCGTCGGCCCGGCGGATGCCCTGGAAGGTCGCGGGGACCGGGACGTACTCGGTGGGCCGCGCGTCCTCGCCCCAGGCGTAGTCGCGGGAGAACTCGCCCATGCCGCAATTGTGCACGTGCACATGCCGGCCCGGCGGCACCGGCGCCGTCGCGAAGCCAATCACCTGGCCGTAGCGCCGGACCGGCTCGCCCTCGGCGTGGAAGCGGGTAGAGACCTTGTGCCCGGCCGGGATGCGCTCGGCGGCGAGCACGTTGTCGGCCACCTTGGTGCCGGGCAGGAGGGTGGTGCGGGCGATGGCCACCCCATCGTCGGGGTGCATGCGGATGACGAGGGGTGGCATCTTCTTTCCTAAGTGGTTGCCTCGGCGTCGACCACCTTGGTCGTGGGCTTGAACGACGCCTCGCTGCCCTCGCGCGTCGCCTTCACGGCGGCGCGGGCGGCGCCGAGCATCAGGCCGCTGTCGTTGCCGATGGTGACGAGCTTGAAGCCCATGCCGATGGCGCGCACGGCATAGGCAGCGGAGCCGCAATGGATGCCAGCGGTGATGCCGCGCTTGCCCGTCTCGCGGACCAGGCGCTCGTAGATGGCGAGGATATTGGGCTCCTCGCGGTCGAGGATGGGCTTCATGCCCATGCTGAAGCCGAGGTCGCTGGGGCCGACATAGATGGCGTCGATGCCGGGCACGTCGAGGATGGCCTCGAGGTTGTCCAGCGCCTCGCCGGTCTCGATCATGGGGATGCAGAGGACCTCGTCGTTGGCGGTCTCCTGGTAGCTGGTGCTGACGCCGTAGATGCCGGCGCGGATCGGGCCATTGCTGCGCTTGCCCGCGGGCGGGTAGCTCACGTAGGAGACGAGCGCCTCGGCCTCGGCCTTGGTGTTCACCATGGGGCAGATGATGCCGTAGGCGCCGCCGTCGAGCGCCTTGCCGATGATGCCGGGCTCGTTCCAGGGCACGCGCGTCATGGGCAGGACGGGGTGGGACTGCATGGCCTGGAAGCACTGCACCATGGACTGGTAGTCCTGCACGCCGTGCTGCTGATCGACGGTCACGCTGTCCCAGCCGGCCTGCGCCATGACCTCGGCCGAGAAGCCGCTGGGGATGGCGAGCCACCCGTTCACGGCGGCGCGTCCGCTCTGCCATAGCTGCTTCAGCTTGTTCGCCATGCCGTCGGTCCCCCTGTGTTGTTGGGGATGAGGCTAGGCCTGGGGGCGGGGTGGGTCAAATTCGGGGGGCGGCGGGCGGGGCCGGATGCTTGAAGCGGCGAGCGATAGTGTGCTCCTTTGTAGGCAGGAACAGCAAGGACGCCAGCCGGGTGGCAGAGGCAGCAGAATGGGTCCGGGTGGCGGTCAGGGGCAGCCATCACCAACTTGCTCAAGACGCGCGGCCGCACGCAGGAGTCTGAAGTCCTGCCCCTAACCCGAGCGAGGAAGCATGAGCGAGGACCGCCTGGATTTCGTGATCGCGGCACTGGGCCGGCTGGAAGCTGGGCAGGCCCACCTGCACGAGGAGCAGACTCGGCTGCGCACGGACCTGCTCAAGCAGGGTGAGCGCGTGCTGAACGAGGTCGCGTCCCTGCGCGACGACATGACAGTGACGATGGCCCGGATGGATCGGCTGGACAGCGCCGTCGGTCTCGCCGTGGTCGAGCTGCGCGCCATGCACGGCGCGTTCTCCAAGCTGTCGCAACGCGTGCGCACGCTCGAAGGCCCGCTGCAGTAGCGTTCCCCGCCCCCTAGCGAGGCTGCATACGACGCCCTGAGGCAAGCTGCGCGAGGGCGTCCGGCTGCTCAGTCGCCCCACGCGTCCCGGCCGCACCGCACGGAACCGCCAGCACTCCCTGACGGAGGCCGCACGGGCGAAGCTGACGGGAGGGTAGGCCAAGGCCGGGGCTGAGCGCCGACCCCCGCCAGAGGCGGAATTTCTGGACTCCACCGCCTTTGGCGGCGCCATCATCCCCAGGTCTAGAGCTGGTTCCACTCGGGTCTGAGCGGAACCAGCTCTAGGCTGTGTCCCCGCAGCCGAGGCGCGATCCTGCGCTCTCAAGGAGCTCTCTTATGCTCAGACCGCCAATCGTCCTCGGCCTGATGCTTGTTCTCGCCTCGCCGGTCGGAGCCGAGGTACCGGCCGCCGTCGCCCGCTCACCCGACGAGGCGGCCCTGCTCGCCGCGGATGCGCGGCAGCGCGACGCCGTGGCCTCGGTCGATCTCAACGCCATCGCCGAGATCGCCCATCCGAACCTCCGGGTGAACGCCCCCAACAACCGCATCCTGACGCGCGAGGACCTGATCCGCATGGTGGGGTCAGGCGAAATCCGCAACGAAGTGCTCGAGCGCACGCCCGAGGCCGTGGTTGTCACCGGCGACCTCGGCGTCGTCCTGGGGCGCGAGGTGGTGTTCCCCGGCGCCACTAGCGAGCAAACCCGGATGTATGGCCAGAAAACCCTGAACCGCCGCTACACCAACGTCTACCTGCGCGAAGCCGGCGCCTGGCACCACATCGACCGCCACGCCAACATCATCCCATGACCCGGCGTGGAGTGCGAGGACTGCCGGTCCCCGCGAGTCCAAGAAGGAACGGTATCGACGTTTGGGACGGCAGAAGCTGCGAAACGCACTATTGATGCCCACCCATCCAACAAGCGACAAATGAGCGGTCAGCAGAGCCCTAGCCTGGCTTACCGCTCGATCGGATGATGGCACGCGAAGCCCCGCCCGTCCGGGTCCGTCCACCCCGGGTACTCCACCCGGCACACCTCCGTCGCCCGCGGGCAGCGCGGGTGGAAGTGGCAGCCCGGCGGCGGGTTGGCGGCGGAGGGGATCTCGCCGACCACGCGGGGCATAACACCGCGGCGCGCCGGGTCGGGGACAGGGGAGGCGTCGCGCAGGACCTGCGTGTAGGGGTGGCGGGGGCGGCTGAACACCTGGGAGACCGGTCCCTGCTCGACGATGCGGCCGAGATACATCACGGCGACGCGGGAGCAGAACCAGCGCACCACGGCGAGGTCGTGGCTGACGAACACGAAGGCGAGGCCGCGCCGCTCCTGCAGCGCGCGGAGCAGCACCAGCACCTGAGCCTGCACCGACACATCCAGCGCCGACACCGGCTCGTCCGCCACGATCAGCTCGGGCTCCAGCGCCAGCGCCCGGGCGATGCCGATGCGCTGGCGCTGGCCGCCGCTGAACTCGTGCGGGTAGCGCGACCCGGCGGCCGCGGGCAGCCCCACCTCCTCCAGCAACGCGCCAGCCGCCTCGCGCGCCGCAGCGCCGCGGGCCAGCCCGTGCACCTCCAGCGGCTCCGCCAAGGTCCGGCCGACCCGGCGGCGCGGGTTGAGCGAGGAATACGGGTCCTGGAACACGATGCCCATGCGCCGGCGCAGCGCCACAAGCGCCGCACCGCGCGCGGCCCGCATGTCGGCGCCGGCGAAATGGACGGTGCCGGCGTCGGGCTCGACCAGGCGCAGCAGGGCGCGGGCGGCGGTGCTCTTGCCGCAGCCGCTCTCGCCGACCAGGCCGAACGCCTCGCCGGGTGCGACCTGGAAGCTCACGCCGTCTACCGCGCGGACCGTGGTGGTGATTGGGCGGGGGAAGCCCTTGGTCTGGGTGAAGTGCTTGGCCAGCCCGGCGACGTCGAGCAGGGGCGTCATTGGGTGAGCTTGGGGTCGGTGGCGTCGCGCAGGCCGTCGCCGACCATGTTGAGGCCGAGGACGAGGGCCAGGATGGCGAGGCCGGGCCAGATGGAGAGCCAGGGGGCGTCGAGGATGTTCTCGAAGCCGTCGCGCATCATGCCGCCCCAGGTGGGCGTGGGCGGGGCGACGCCGAGGCCGATGAAGGAGAGGCTGGCCTCGGTGCGCACGGCGGTGGCCATCCAGAGGCTGCCCATGACGAGGATCTCGGCGAGGATGTTGGGCAGGATGTGGACGAACAGCAGGCGGGCGTGGCTGAAGCCCAGCGCGCGGCCGGCCTCGACGTAGGCGCGTTCCTTGAGGCTCAGCACGGGGGCGCGGGCGATGCGGGCGAAGGGGGCGACCGCGGTCAGCGCGATGGCAAAGACGAGGTTGGGCAGCGCCGGGCCGAGGAGGGCCACGACGATGAGGCCGAGAATCAGGCTGGGGAAGGACAGCAGCACGTCCATCGCCTGCATGATAAGGGCGTCGGTGCGGCCGCCGACGTAGCCGCTGACCATGCCGATGGCGCCGCCGACCAGGATGGCGGCGGCGATGGAGGTGACGGCGACGACGAGGCTGATGCGGGCGCCCCACAGGATGCGGCTCAGCACGTCGCGGCCGAAGGCGTCGGTGCCGAACACGTATTCGCCGCCGGGCGGGCTGAGGCGGTCGATGATGTTCTGGTCCACCGGGTCGAACGGGGCGAGCCAGGGGGCGAACGCCGCGCCTAGCACGATGAGCAGGCAGAGCAGGGCGCCGATGCTGGCGATGGGGTAGGCTAGCAGGCGTTTCATGCCGTCTTCACGCGGGGGTCGATGAAGCCGTAGGTCAGGTCGGTGATGAGGTTCACGATCACGATGAGGAAGCAGTAGATGACCATGAGGCCCTGCAGCATCGTGTAGTCGCGCTGGCCCAAGGCGCCCACGATGATTTTCCCCAGGCCGGGGCGGTTGAACACGATCTCGGTGAGGACGGAGTTGCCGATCAGGATGCCGACGTAGAGGCCGACCACGGTGACGACGGGCAGCGCCGCGGTGCGCAGGCCGTGGCGCCAGACGATGGTGCGGGCTGGGACGCCCTTGGCGCGGGCGGTGCGCATGTAGTCCTCGCCCAATACTTGCAGCATGGCGCTGCGGGTGACGCGGGTGATGTAGGCGGCCATGACCAGGCCGAGCGTGATGGCAGGGAGGACCAGCTTGTAGAGGCGGTCCAGGGGGTCGTTGAGGTCCGCGTTGCCGATGACGGGGAATATCCGCCAGTGCAGCCCGAACACGAGCAGCAGGAAGATGCCGGAGACGAAGACGGGGAAGCTCAGGCCGACGAGGGAGAGCAGGCGGGCGGCGACGTCGATGAAACGGTTGCGGTGCCGGGCTGCCGCGACGCCGGCGGGGACGCCGACGGCGATGCCGACCAGCATGGCGGCGAGGGTGAGGTCGACCGTGTGCGGCAGGACGGCGGCGACCTCGGCCATGATCGGCCGGTTGGTTACCATGGAACGGCCGAAATCGCCGGTGAGGGATGCGCCTAGGAAGGTGACGTATTGGACCAGCAGCGGGCGGTCCAGGCCGAGCCGGGTGCGGAGGGCGGCCACGGCGTCGGGCGTGGCGCGGTCGCCGAGGATGGCGATGGCGGGGTCGCCGGGGACGATGCGGACCAGGATGAAGACGAGCGTTAGCACTGCCAGCAGGGTGGGGATCGCCGCCAGCATACGGCGGAGAATGTAGAAAATCACAGGCCAGGGCTCCGCCCTCGACCCGCTGGGGCCCGCGGCCCCGGGCCCCGTTCACTTAAGAGGTGGCGCCCCGACCTTGCTTGCATCGCTCAGCGCGTGAACCGCGTCGCCTCGGTGATTAACGGCCCGAGCGAGAGCGAGCCGTCCAGCTTGTAGCCGAGGTCGAGCGCGTCGCTGCGGGCGAACACCAGCAGGGTCTCGAACGCGGGCACGGCGCAGGCGGCGGCGATGGTCTTGCGCTGCGCTTCCTGCCACAGCGCGATCTGCTTGGCCTGGTCGGGCTCGGAGCGGGCGTCGTCGATCTCCTTGTCGGCCACGTCGCAGTGGCTGAAGTTGGTGACGGCAGTGGGCGTGCCGACCGTGCTGCGGCTGTGGAAGAACTGGCTCAGGGTGACGTCGGCGATGGGGAAGCGGGCGGCGGAGTAATACACCAGCGGGCTGAGGTCCTGGCGGATCTGCGCGTGGAAGGTGGCGTGCTCGACCACCTGCACGTCGAGGTTGATGCCGGCGCGCTTGAGCTGGGCCTGGAACACCTGCATGGCGGACAGCATCTCGGGGAGCTGGGACTGGATGACCTTGACGATCAGGCCGTCCTTGTAGCCGGCCTCGGCGAGCAGGGCTTTGGCTTTGGCGAGATCAAAGCCGGGCAGGCCGTTATCGGCGGTGAAGCCGAGATAGCCGCGGGGCACGACGGACTGGGCCTCACGCGCCACGTCCTGGCCGCGCCAGCGCACCAGCTCGGGGCGGTTGATGGCGAATTGCACGGCCCGGCGCACGCGGAGGTCGTCGAACGGCTTGGTCTTGATGTTGAGGTGGAGTTGCGCCTCCTCGGCGGGCTCGAAGATGTCGATGACGGTGTGCGGCAGGGTGCGGCTGCGGTTGACCCAGGTCTGGTCGGCGCGGCCGTAGTTCAGGTCGAGCTCGCCGTTCTGGTAGGCGAGGTCGCGCGAGGCGTCGCTCGGGATGAAGCGGTAGCTGATCTTCGTGACGTGCGGCTTGCCGCGGAAGTAGGCGTCGTTGGCGACCAGCTCGAGGGAGTGGTTGGGCGTGAGGCTCGCGAAGGCGAACGGCCCGGTGCCGATCGGCGCGCGCGCGAAGCCGTCGCCCAGCTTCTCCACGGCCTTTTTCGAGACGATGAAGCCCTGGCTGTAGTTGGTCAGCGCGCCCAGCAGGCTCGGAATGCGGTTTTTCAGCGTGATGCGGACGGTGTAGGGGTCCAGCGCTTCCGTCTTGTCGATGGCGCGGAGCTCGGAGGCGAAGGCGGAGCTCTTCGGGTCGGCCGCCTTGGCGAGGCTGAACAGGACGTCATCTGCCGTGAACTCGCCGTAGCCGCCGTGGAACTGCGCGCCGTGGCGGAGGTGGAAGGTCCAGGTGAGCTGGTCCGGGGTTGCCTCCCAGCTTTCGGCGAGGTCGGGCTCGATGCGCGCCGGGTCGATGCTGCCTGGGGGGAAGCGGACGAGGGCGTTGAACATCCAGGCGACGGGGATGCGGTCGATGGTGCTGACGGCGAAGTGCGGGTCGAGCCGGCCGGAGTCTTGGGCGGCGATGCCGACGTTGAGGGTGGTTTTCTGGGCTTGGGCGGCGAGGGGGGTGAGGAGGAGGGATGCGGAGAGTAGGGCGGCTCGGAGCATGGGGGGTCCTCCCGGGTTCGTGAGGGGGACTGTGGGGGAGATTTGGGGGTGGGGGAAGTGGGTTTGGCGGTATTTGCATTGGGGTGGATGCGTGCTGGCCTCGGTTTGCCACGGTCGGGGAAGGTCGGCTAGCTCCAATACTGTTCACTTTGTGATTCGGATGGCGGCGTTGAAGTCGACGCGGGTGGTCGGCTGTGGGGTTCGGGGTCGCAGCGGGTAGCTGCTCATCTTACGCTTGACCCCACGTGGCACTTTCCGTCCGCGGCCGCTGACCGC
>JBBSIT010000106.1:0-9333 GCA_038231995.1 Acetobacterales bacterium
GCATGTGCCGCCCGAACTCAGCCTCGACCCGTATGTCCTTGATCTCGACCAGGCGCGGTCGGGAACCCGCGAACAACGTGCCGGCGACGGACCGGTTCCGCCCATCGGTCGCGACCGTCACGCGGATCAGCGTCTGATACTCGCTCGGCCGGTCATGCGCCGTCTCGGCCACGTCCATGCCGCGCTCCCGGGCGATCACCGGCGCGTTGACCATGTTCACGCCCGCCATGACCGGCGCCATCAGCCCGGCCAGCACCGCGGCGGTCAGCGGCTTGTGGTTCAGGTCGGCGGCGTGGCCCTCGTACTCGATCGTCACGCTGCGCAGCGATCCCTCGGCCGCCTGGGTCAGTTGCCCGGCGAAGGCGCCGAGCAGCCGGCACAGCTCCATATAGGGCCGCAGCCGCGGCGCGTCCTCGGCCGAGACCGACGGCATGTTGATCGCGTTCGACACAGCGCCGGTCAGCAGGAAGTCGCTCATCTGCTCAGCCACTTGCAGGGCGACGTTCTCCTGAGCCTCCGCCGTGGCGGCGCCGAGATGCGGCGTGCAGACCACGTTGTCGAGCGCGAACAACGGACTGCTGGTCGCCGGCTCCGTCTCGAACACGTCGAGCGCAGCACCGGCGACATGGCCCGAGCGCAACGCGTCGGCCAGCGCCGCCTCGTCGATCAAACCGCCGCGGGCGCAGTTGACGATGCGCACGCCGCGCTTGCATGCTGCCAGCGCCTCGGCGGAGAGGATGTTGCGCGTCGCGTCGGTCAGCGGCGTGTGCAGCGAGATCACGTCGGCGCGGCGCAGCAGGTCCGGGAGTTCCACCTTCTCGACACCGAGGTCGAGCGCCCGCTTCTCCGTCAGGAACGGGTCGTAGGCGACGACGCGCATCTTCAGGCCGAGCCCGCGGTCCGCCACGATCGAGCCGATATTGCCGCAGCCGATCAGCCCCAGCGTCTTGCCCGTGAGCTCGACGCCCATGAAGCGGTTCTTCTCCCACTTGCCCGCGCGGGTGCTGCTGGTCGCCTCGGGGATCTGCCGGGCGAGGGCGAACATCATCGCTATGGCGTGCTCGGCCGTGGTGATCGCGTTGCCGTTCGGCGTGTTCATCACGACGACGCCGGCGGCCGTGGCCGACTTCACGTCCACGTTGTCCACGCCGATCCCGGCGCGGCCGACCACCTTCAGCTTCGTCGCGACGTCCAGCACCTCGCGCGTCACCTTGGTCGCGGAGCGGATCGCGAGGCCGTCATACTCGCCGATGATGGCACGCAGCTCCGCCGGCGACAGGCCCGGCTTGAGATCAACCTCGATGCCGCGGCCGCGGAAGATCTCGACGGCGGCGGGGGACAGCTTATCGCTGATCAGGACCTTGTGCATCACGCGGCTCCCCCTGCGAACTCGACCCTGACCTGCTCATGCGCCCAGTCGAGCCATGGCAGCAGCGCCTCGATATCGGCGGTTTCGACTGTGGCGCCGCCCCAGATGCGCAGGCCCGGCGGCGCGTCGCGATAGGCTGCAATGTCATAGGCCACGCCCTCGCGCTCCAGCAGCGCCGCGAGCCGTTTCGCCGCCGTTGCCTGCGCGTCCGGCGCCAGGGCTTGGAACCAAGGCGCCGTGACGCGGAGGCAGATGCTCGTGCAGGACCGCGTGGCCGGCTCGACTGCCAGGAACCCGGCCCAGGAGGAGCGGGCGACCCAGCTCGCCACGGCGGCAAGGTTCGCCTCGCTGCGGGCGATGAGCGCCGGCAGGCCGCCGGTCGCCTCGGCCCAGCGCAGGCCGTCCAGCGCGTCCTCGACGCAGAGCATGCTGGGCGTGTTGATCGTCTCGCCGCGGAAGACGCCATCGCTCAGCTTGCCGCCCGAAGTCAGGCGGAACACTTTTGGAAGCGGCCAGGCCGGCTTATGCGACTCCAGCCGCTCGACCGCGCGGGGTGACAGGGCCAACATCCCGTGCGCCGCCTCCCCGCCCAGCACCTTCTGCCAGGACCAGGTGACGACATCGAGCTTGTCATAGGGCAGCGCCATGGCGAACGCCGCCGAGGTCGCGTCGCAGAGGACGAGGCCCTCTCGATCGGCCGCGATCCACTCGCCGCCCGGCACCCGCACCCCTGACGTGGTGCCGTTCCAGGCGAACACGAGATCCCGCGCCGGATCGACTTGGTTGAGGTCGGGCAGCCGGCCGTACGGCGCCGCCAGGACGCGCGCGTCGGGCAGCTTGAGCTGCTTGACGATGTCGGTCGCCCAGGCCTCGGAGAAGCTCTCGAAGGCGAGGATGTCCACGCCGCGCGGGCCGAGCAGGGACCACATGGCCATCTCGACCGCGCCCGTGTCGGAGCCCGGCACGACGCCGAGACGCCAGTCGTCGGGTAGGCCGAGGACGCGGCGCGACCGCTCGATCACCTCGGCGATGCGCGCCTTGGGGCCTGCCGCGCGATGGCTGCGGCCCAACTCGGCGCCGGAGAGCGCGTCGAGCGACCAGCCCGGGCGCTTGGCGCAGGGACCGGATGAGAATTCGGGATTGTCCGGACGACGCTCCGGCCGGGCGATGGGGGAAACATCCTGCGCAGGCGCAAGGGCGGCGGTCGCGGTCATGTCAGCTCTCCCTCTCAGAAGAGAAGCGTCCCGGTGGGGGGACGTGGCCCGCCGGGAGCACTATCCGCGTTCGCGCCGGGCCGCAAGGGGTTCTGCTAAGGTCAGAACTCAACCAGAAGAGCTGCTTTCGATTCTTTGACAACAAGCCGCGACCCACAGCGGTCGATCCCTATGGAGTATGGAGATTGGGACAGCCGAGCTTAGCGGAACGCCTGGGGTTTGGACCGGAGGACCGGTTGCTGATCGTCAACTGCGACGACCTGGGTTCCAGCCATAGCGCCAATATCGCCACCTTCCGGGCCATGGTTCACGGCGTCGCCACCAGCGCGACCTTGATGGTTCCCTGCCCATGGGCGCGGGAGGCCGCCCGCATGTTCAAGGGCTTTTCCATCGGCGTACACCTGACGTTGACCTGCGAATACCGCGGCTATCGCTGGCGCAGCCTGACGAACGGGACATCGCTTCACGACGACGAGGGCTTTTTCCCGACCACGACCAAGGCCGCCCTCCAGCATCTCGACGCGGCGGACGCGCGCGCCGAATGCCAGGCCCAGATCGAGACGGCGCTCTCCTGGGGCGTCGATGTCACCCACCTGGACACGCACATGAACGTCATGCAGGCCCGGACCGACCTCTACGAGATTTATCTGGACCTGGCAGAGGAGTTCCGGCTCCCTGTGCGGATGTTCTCGCAGGAGGATACCGAGAAACAGGGCTTCCAGGCCCGCGAGCGCGCCGAGGCTCGCGGCCTGCTGTTCAACGAGCACATCGTGTACTCGTGGCCCAGGCGCACGCGGGACGTGTTCTTCGAGGAAATCCCGAAGCTGCCGCCGGGTGTCTGCGAGATCTTCGTCCACCCGGTGCTCGATGGCGAGGAGTTGCGTGCCTACGACACCGAGAACGCGGACATCCGCGCGCATGATGCCGTGTGCCTGACCGACCCCACGGTCTCGGACCTCCTGGACCAGCACAGCATCAAGCGCATCAGCTTCCGCGAGCTCCGCGAACTCCAGCGCGCCGGGTTATCAGCCGAATCCGCTCTCCACCATATCGGGCGGCATAGCTTTCCCGGCGTTTGCGAAAGCGGTCCTGATTGAGTTCAGACCTTAGAACGGGGATGCGTCGAATGCCACGCCCAGACCCAGCGGCCCATGCCCCGCGCCGAAACCGGGCGCCGCCTCGATCGCCGCCTGCACGTAGGTTCGCGCGCGCTCCACGGCGTTCCGCAATCCCCTGCCCTGCGCCAGCCCGGCCGCGATGGCGCTGGCGAGGGTGCAGCCGGTCCCGTGCGTGTGCACTGTCGCGATGCGGGGCCGCTCCAGCGCGGCCACGCCCTCGGCCGTGGCGAGCAGGTCCGTCACGACCGGGCCATCGAGATGGCCGCCTTTCAGCAGCACCGCCGGAGCGCCGAGCGCCAGCAGGGCCACCGCCGCCTCGCGCATGGCGGCGAGGTCGGGGATCGTCCGGCCGAGCAGCGCCTCCGCCTCCGGCACGTTCGGCGTGACGAGGGCTGCCAGCGGGAGGAGGCGGCGCTTGAGGCTGCCGACCGCATCATCGTCGAGGAGCCGGGCGCCGCCCTTGGCGAGCATCACCGGGTCCACTACGAGCGGCAGACCCGGCGCCAGCTCGCGGATCGCCTCGGCCACGAGCTCGACCACTTCGGCGCTGCCGAGCATGCCGGTCTTGATGGCGTCGGCGCCGATGTCGGACAGC
Organism: Acetobacterales bacterium; assembly: GCA_038231995.1. Classification (GTDB taxonomy): domain Bacteria; phylum Pseudomonadota; class Alphaproteobacteria; order Acetobacterales; family Acetobacteraceae; genus JBBSIT01. The sequence continues at coordinate 4,297 of JBBSIT010000106.1, forward strand.
ACCGAGACGATCTGCTGCCGGATGAAGCCCGCCGGGACCGGCATGACCGCCTGCACCCCGAGCGTGTTCTGCGCCGTCAGCGCCGTGATCGCCGTGGCGGCGTAGCCGCCCAGAGCGGTGATGGTCTTGATGTCGGCCTGGATGCCCGCGCCGCCGCCGGAGTCCGACCCGGCGATGACGAGGACGCGTCCCCTCACGCCACGCGCGCGGCCGCGACCGCCTTGATGGTCTCGCAGAGTTCCGCGACGATGCGGATCACCATCGCTTCGTCCTCGCCCTCGGCCATGACGCGCACGACCGGCTCGGTGCCGCTCTCCCGGATCAGCAGACGGCCGCTGCCTCCCAGCATCGCCTCGGCGTCCTCGATCGCGGCTGATACAGTGGGGTCTCGCAGCGGGGACGCGCCCTGGAAGCGCACGCTCCGCAGCCGCTGCGGCAGCGGCTTGAACACGCTGCACGCCTCGCTGGCCGGCCTGCCCTCGTCCACCAGGACGGCCAGGACCTGCAGCGCCGCCACCAGCCCGTCCCCGGTGGTCGCGAAATCGGACAGGATCATGTGGCCGGACTGCTCGCCGCCGATGTTGATCCCGCTGCTGCGCATGCGCTCGGACACGTAGCGGTCGCCGACCTTGGTGCGGTGCAGCGCCAGCCCCTCCGCGGCCAGGAAGCGCTCCAGCCCCAGGTTCGACATCACGGTCGCGACCACGCCGTCGCCGCGCAGCCGCCCGGCGCGGCCCCAGGACCGCGCGATCAGCGCCAGGATCTGGTCCCCGTCCACCAGCTCGCCCCGCTCGTCCGACAGCAGCAGCCGGTCCGCGTCGCCGTCGAGCGCCAGGCCGAGATGGGCGTCGTGCTCGACGACCTGGGAGCAGAGAAAATCCGGCACCGTCGAGCCGCAGCCGCGGTTGATGTTGAAGCCGTCGGGCGCGACGCCGAGCGGGATGATCGTCGCCCCGAGCTCCCACAGCACGGTCGGCGCGACCCGGTAGGCCGCGCCATGCGCGCAGTCCACGACGATGCGCAGCCCATCCAAGGTAAGGCCGCGCGGGAAGGTGGCCTTGGCGGACTCGATGTAGCGGCCCGGGGCATCCTCCAGCCGCGCGGCGCGGCCGAGCGACTCCGGCGCCGCCAGCTTGCCCCCGAGATTCGCTGCCATGAGCGCCTCGATCTCGGTCTCCACGCTGTCGGACAGCTTGAAGCCGTCCGGGCCGAACAGCTTGATGCCGTTGTCCTCGAACTGGTTATGCGACGCCGAGATCATGACGCCGAGATCGGCGCGCAGGCTGCGCGTCAGCATAGCGATGGCCGGCGTGGGCAGCGGGCCGACCAGCGTCACGTCCATGCCCGCGCCGATGAAACCCGCGACCAGCGCCGGCTCCAGCATGTAGCCCGACAGCCGCGTGTCCTTGCCGATCACGACACGATGCCGGTGCGAGCCGCGCACGAAGCGCAGGCCCGCCGCCTGGCCGAGGCGCAGGGCCGTCTCGGCCGTCATCGGGTCCGTATTGGCGGTGCCCCTGATGCCGTCGGTGCCGAACAGGCGCCTCATTGTGGCCATGCCGTAATCTCCAAAGTCTTGTCGGGTGCCGTTTACCTTAACCCCGAAGTCCCTGCCAAACCCTTACCGCCTGTACGGTATCTGCCACGTCGTGCACGCGCAGCAGCGTTGCCCCGCGCGAGAGCGCGAGAAGGGCTGCGGCCAGCGACCCCGGACCGCGCCGCCGTGCCTCCGCCCCGCCGGATAGGCGGCCGATGAAGCCCTTGCGCGACGCGCCGGCGACGACCGGCCGGCCGAGCTGCAGCAGCACGGGCAGGCGGCGCAGCAGCTCGGCGTTCTGCTCGGCATTCTTGGCGAAGCCGATGCCCGGATCGATCGCGATGCGGTCCGGCGCGATGCCGGCAGCGATCGCGGCAGCGATGCGTTCGGCCAGCTCGCGCGCGACCTCGGCCGCGACGTCGGCGTAAGTGGCAAGGCTGCCCATCGTCTCCGGCGTGCCGCGCATGTGCATCAGCACGACAGGGCAGCCCCGGCGCGCGAGGAGCGCTGCTGCCGCCGGGTCATGCACCAGGCCGGATACGTCGTTCACGATCGCGGCGCCGGCGTCCAATGCGGCCATCATCGTCGCCGCGTTGCGCGTGTCCACCGAGACCGTGACTCCTGCCCTGGCGAGGGCCGTCACGACGGGGAGGATGCGCTCGCGCTCCACCTCGGGCGGCGTCGGCCGCGATCCTGGGCGGGTGCTCTCGCCGCCGACATCGACCACGGCGGCGCCCGCTTCCGCCATCGCGAGGCCGGCCTCGATCGCCCGCGTCGGGTCAAGCCGGTCGCCGCCGTCGCTGAAGCTGTCCGGGGTGACGTTGACGATGCCCATCACGGCCGGGCCCGGCGGCAGGCCCGCCCAGCCCGGCGCCGGCGCGCCGAGCCGCTGCAAGGCGGCCCTCCACTCCGGAGGCGCCTGCGTCGCGCATATGGTCGGACCTGGCGGGTCGAGCGCGCGGGCCAGGGTGAACGCGCCGAGATCGCCGGAGAGCGGCAAGGCAACCCCAGCCGCCACGGCCAACCCGGCGTCAGCCGACTGCAGCAACCCGAGCGGCTCGATCAGCGGCGACATGGTATCCGTGTACATGGAAGGGCCGGCACCACCGAGGCAGTGCCGGCCTGGGACCGATCGCGCCGTATCAGCCCGGCTGCGGCGCCGGGCCGAGCCCGCCGGCAGGCGGCGAGGACGGACGGCCCGAGCTGGGCACGGAAGCCCGCCGGCTTTCCGGCGCCGGCTCGTCCACCACCTTGCGGATCACCGGCTCGCCGCGCAGCACGGTGCGGATCTCGTCGCCGCTCAGCGTCTCATATTCCAGCAGCCCGCGGGCGAGGCGGTGCAACTCATCAAGGTTGTCGGACAGGATCTTGGTCGCGCGGGCGTAAGCGGCGTCGATGATCTGCTTGATCTCGCTGTCGATCTCCCGCGCCGTCGTCTCCGAGACGTTCTTGCTCTGCGTCACGGAGTGCCCGAGGAACACCTCCTGGCTATTGTCGCCATAGGCGATCATGCCGAGCTTCTCGCTCATGCCAAGCTCGGTCACCATCGCGCGGGCAATCCCGGTCGCCTGCTTGATGTCGCCCGACGCGCCGCTCGACACCTTGTCGGCGCCGAAGATCAGTTCCTCGGCGACCCGGCCGCCCATGGCCATGGTCAAGCGGGCCAGCAACCGCGCCTTGTTCTCGCTCAGCCGGTCTCCCTCGGGCAGGCTCATCACCAGGCCCAGGGCGCGACCGCGCGGGATGATGGTCGCCTTGTGCACCGGGTCGCACTCCGGCTCATGCATGGCGCAGAGGGCGTGGCCTCCCTCATGGTAGGCGGTCATGCGCTTCTCGGCCTCGCTCATGACCAGGCTGCGGCGCTCCGCGCCCATCATGACCTTATCCTTGGCCGACTCGAACTCGAACATCGCGACGACGCGCTTGCCCATGCGGGCCGCGAGCAGCGCCGCCTCGTTGACGAGGTTGGCGAGGTCGGCGCCGGAGAAGCCCGGCGTGCCGCGCGCGATCACCTTCGGGTCCACGTCGCTGGCGAGCGGCACCTTGCGCATGTGCACGCGCAGGATCTTCTCCCGGCCGTTCACGTCGGGGTTAGGCACGACCACCTGGCGGTCGAACCGGCCCGGGCGTAGCAGCGCCGGGTCGAGCACGTCCGGGCGGTTGGTCGCCGCGATCAAGATGACGCCCTCGTTGCTCTCGAAGCCGTCCATCTCGACGAGCATCTGGTTCAGCGTCTGCTCACGCTCGTCGTTGCCGCCGCCCAGGCCCGCGCCGCGATGCCGGCCCACAGCGTCGATCTCGTCGATGAAGATGATGCAGGGCGCGTTCTTCTTGCCCTGCTCGAACATGTCGCGCACGCGGCTGGCGCCGACGCCCACGAACATCTCGACGAAATCCGAGCCCGAGATGGTGAAGAACGGCACGTTGGCCTCGCCGGCGATCGCGCGCGCCAGCAAGGTCTTGCCGGTGCCGGGCGGGCCAACGAGCAGCACGCCCTTGGGGATCTTGCCGCCGAGCTTCTGGAACTTCTGCGGGTCGCGCAGGAACTCGACGATCTCCTGCAGCTCGCTCTTGGCCTCGTCGATGCCGGCCACGTCCTCGAACGTCACGCGGCCCTGCTTCTCCGTGAGCATGCGGGCGCGGGACTTGCCGAACCCCATCGCCCGGCCGCCGCCCGACTGCATCTGGCGCATGAAGAACACCCAGACGCCGATCAGCAGCAGCATGGGGAACCAGCTGAGCAGGTAGTGCATCAGCGGGTTCATCTCGCTCTCCTCGGGCTTGGCGACGACGCGCACGCCCTTGTCGGTCAGCTTCGAGACGAGGGTCGGGTCCTCCGGCGTGTAGGTCTGGAAGCTGCGGCCGTCCGCGGTCTGGCCCGTGAAGGTGCGGCCCTGGATCACCACGTCGCGCACGCGGCCGTTGTTCACCTCGCCGAGAAACTCGGAGTAGGCCACTTGGGTCGCCGTGCGCTGGGTCCCGCTGGGCTGAAAGAGGTTGAACAGAACAACGAGCAGCAGGGCTATGATGACCCAGAGCGCGAGGTTACGGCCGAAATTGCTCATACGATCCAGTCCTAAGCCGGGTTCAGGGCGCCGTCGGAACGAACCCGGTATGCCACATCCCGGCCCGTCTAGGCGAGCCGGCGCCACCATCTATGTCCAAGATAGGGTGCCGTTTCCGTCTATGCATCCCCGAATACGCGACACAGGCACGAAAGGCAGCCCAGCCGCCGGGCGAGCCGGGCGGAACAGGACCGGCAGGCGCGCGCATGCCTCGGCATCGGGGAACCCGAGATGCGGCACCGCGATCAGCGCGCCGCCCGACCGGATCGCGGGCAGCCCGCGCAGCACGACGGACGGCAGCCCGGACCAGCCCCGCAGCCCGGCCGCATCGGCGCCCCGCGCCCCCAGCGCGGACCCAGGCGCCGCGCCACGCTGCAGGACGAAACGGCCGTCCCATCTCGCCCCGGCGATGGCCGGCATCGGCGGCGCGCAGGC
>JBBSIT010000107.1:0-9275 GCA_038231995.1 Acetobacterales bacterium
GCCGATGATGCCGACGCGCTGGCTCATGGGGCTGCTCCCTGGTCGCCGCGGCGCAAGACCACGACCGTGTTGTACTGCATGGCGATCCCGCTCGCGGCGTGGGCCAGGCCGGTGCGCACCTGGCCGTGCTGATGTCGGCCGGCGCGGCCCAGCACCTGCCGGGCGATCTCGGCGATGCGGATCAGGCCGGTGCAATAGACCGGGTTGAGCGAGAGCGCGCCGCCCGAGAGGTTGACCGGCAGCTTGCACTCGGGGCCGAAGGTCCCAGCCGCAATCCGGTCCGCCCACGCCGCCCGCGGCGCCAGGCCGAGCGCCTCGTAGGCCAGCAGTTCCTGGAACGGCGTGGTGTCGGCCACCTCCGCCACGTCGAACATCCCGACAGGGTCCGTGATGCCGGCCTCGCCGTAGGCCTGCTGGGTGGCCGCGCCGAGGGCCGGCGCCGGGGCCAGGTCGCGGTCGCCGAGGAAGCTCGGCTCGGTCGCCCAGCGCATGCCGGAGATCCAGGCGACATCGGCGATGGAACGCTCCTTTACGAAGGTTTCGGAGGCGAGCACGAGCGCTACGGCGCCCGTCACCGCCTCCGCCACCATGCCGTCCTGCAAGGGCCAGGGAGCCGTCCTGCCGTCGCCCGGCGCCCGCTCGCCAGGCATCATATCGGGGTAGGCATGGGCGCCGTTGCGGCGGTTCTTCTCCGCCACCTGCTGCACCATCCCCGGCAGGTCCGGGATGGCGGCCAGTATGGCGCTGGCCTGCAGCGCGTGGGAGGCCAGCTCGTCGAGCGGGAGGCGGCGGTGGAAATAGGGGTCGGCCGCCAGCCGCTGCACCTCCGCCAGCGAGGACGCCTCCGTGGGGCTCCAGGCCACGACGAGCTGGGTGCGGTACTGGCCGGAGGCGACGCGCAGCGTGCCCATGACGAAGGCATGCTCCCCGGCCGAGGGGGTGGACAGGATGTCCCGGTCCACGCCGCCGACCGAGCCGGACGCGGCCATGACCGAGATCGCGCGGCCGTCATACTGGTCGTTGGACGCCACGACGATGCCGTCGATGTCGTCGATGGTCAGCCCGGCGTCCCGCAGCGCCCGCTGCGTCACCTCGTAGAGCAACTCTTCCAGCGAGTGCTGGTCGCCGGTGACGCGGGGCATGATGGCGGCACCGATCACCCCTGCCCTGACTACGTAGGCCATGTGCTTCCTGCTTCCTCGTGTTGGACGGGCGAGGGCGCGGCTTGAGCGCCCAGGCGGCTGGGAGCCTCCAGCCGCAGCGGCGGCCGGGAGGCGGGGGGGAGGCCATCCACCCGGGCGGGGAACAGCGCCTGCAAGGCGCCGTCCGGCGCCGGGCGGACCAGGCCGCGGCCGCGGTGATGCGGGGAGGCGATGGCCTCGCCGAGATCGAGAACGGGGCTCACGCAGCAATCGGCGGCGGCGAACCGCGCCACGCACTCGTCCAGGGTCAGGGTGGCGATGAGGGCGGCCACGTCCGCGGTCAGCGCCGCCTGCGGCAGCGTCTCCGCCTGGCGCGCCGCCCAATCGGGCCGGCACGCCGCCCCGCAGAAGGCGGCCCAGAACTTCGGCTCGATGGCGCCGAGCGCGATATGCCGGCCGTCCCACGTGGCATAGACCTGGTAATACGCGGCGCCGCCGTTCAGGTAGGTCTCCCGCGGCTGCGGCACCGCCCCGGTGGCGCCATGCTCCGCCACCTGGAAGAGCTGCAGCGGCATCGGCGTATCGGCCAGGCCGATGTCGATCTCGCAACCCAGCCCGTCCGCCTCCCGGGCGCGCAGCGCACCCAGGATCGCGATCACCCCGAACAGGGAGCCGGAGACGTCGGCCAGAGGCGGGTCGTAGAAGACGGGGAGGTCCTGCCCGTTGCGGTGCAGCACCCCCGAGGCCGCCAGGTAGTTGGCATCGTGGCCCGCCGCCTGCGCCATGGGGCCCGACGCGCCGTAGCCGCTCAGCGAGCAGTAGATCAGCCCGGGGTTCACCCGGCGCAGCACGGGGTAGTCCAGGCCGAGGCGCTGCATCACGCCGGGCCGGAACCCCTCGATCAGCACGTCGAACCCCTCGACGAGGCGCAGGAACTCGGCCCGCATCCCGGGCTGCTTGAGGTCCATGCGCCGCACGGCCTTGCCGGCGTTGACCGCGCCGTAGAACACCGGTTGGCCCGCCGGGTCGCGCGGGCCGAGCTGCATCATGGCGTCGCCCGCCGGGGGCTCCACCTTCAGCACCTCCGCCCCCATGTCCGCGAGCAGCAGGCTGGCGAGCGGACCCGGCAGGAAGGCCGAGAGGTCCAGCACCCGCACGCCGCGTGCGAACAGACCGAGACGGGAACCGGGCATGAGCGTCCTCCTCCCGTTCAGGCGCAGGGCGCCAGGGTGAGCCGGCCGACGAGCACCCAGCGCCCGCCCTGAGCCAGCGGCCGGCGGGCGGGCTGCAATACCGGGGTGCCCACGGTGCCGATCGCGCAGGCGGCGATGCTGGCGTGATGCAGGCCCACCCCATCGGGGACGCCGACCACGCCGTCGGCATCGAGCGCGACATACTCGGCGGTGCCGCCATTCAGCCCGGCATCGCCCAGGAACGCGGCCCCCGCGCAGAGCGGCTCGCGCCCGCCGCGGCAGCAGCGGCCGCAGACATGGGACCGCTGGGTGGCCTTCACAGCACCGCCACGGGCGCAACCGGGCTGCCGGTCGCGCCCACGATGGGCAGCGGCGTAGCGACGAACAGGAAGGCGGTGCCGCCGGCCTCGGCGAGGGGGCGCAGCACCATGCCTTCCAGCAGCGGGATGCCGTAGTCGCGGATCAGCCGCTGGTGCACCGGGAACACGGTCCCCTCGGGGAAGGGCAGGGTCTCGATGGCGAAGTTGTCGGCGCCCACCATGGCGACGCCGCTCTCCGCCAGCCAGAGCGCGGCCTCCACGTCGATGCCCGGCTCCGTGTTGAAGTCCACGCCGCGCGCCGGGTCCTGGCTCTCCAGCCATCCCGTGCGGATCAGCACGGCGTCCCCGTCCCGCAGCGCCACGTCGGCCAGCGCCGCCGCCGCCTCCAACTCCGCGCGGCCGATGAAGTCGCCCGGGGCGGCGGGCGCGCCGCGCAGCCGCACCACGTCCAGCAGCACGCCGCGCGTCACCAGCGGCGGCATCTTCTCCACCCCGCAGCGCAGCGCGCGCGGTGCTGCGCACGGTATTACCTGGGAAGCCGTTATACAGGTGGTCGTCGCACAAGGCGTGGCACAGAGCGTCGATATGCGTGCCCAGATGCAGCGGGAGCACCACCGTGTCCTCGGCGAACTGGAAGCCGCCGGGCCGCTTGGCGCCGGCCGCGTAGTCGCCGCCGTCCCGCCCCATGAAGTGCAGGACCCCGGCCCGGTGACCCGGCACCGGCAGCCGGTCCGAGATCGGCTGCGTCAGGCTGACTGCCTGCCCCGTCCGCACCAGCGACGCCGCCAGGCGGACCTGCGCCGGGCCGATCAGGTTGGCAGCACCTGCCTCGTCCTCGGCGCCCCAGCGTCCCCAGGCCTCCTGCGCCACGGATCAGCTCCCCGCCGAGCGGGCCGCCATGGCCTTCAGCTCGCGCCGCATCAGCTTGCCGGTGACGGTGGTTGGCAGGGCGTCGAGGAGCTCGAACCGGTCCGGCACCTTGTAGCTGGACGCAAGGGTGCGGCAATGCGCCGCGAGTTCCGCCGGCGTGCGCGGCGCGTCGCCGCGCGGCACCACGTAGGCGATGATCGCCTCCTCGTTGTCGGAGGGCACGCAGACCACGCCGGCCTGCGCCACGGCGGGGTGCTGCATCAGCACCTCCTCGACCTCGGCCGGCAAGACGTTGATGCCGGCGCGCTTGATCATCTCCGTCGAGCGGCCGAGGAACACGAACTCCTCGGCCTCCGTGAGCTGGCCGATATCGCCGCTCTGGAACCAGCCATCCCGGGTGAAGGTCGTCGCGTTATGTTGTGCGCTCGACGCGGTGTAGCCGCGCATGATGTAGGGACCGCGGACCTCGACCAGGCCCGGCTCGTTCGGCCCGCGCACGGCGCCGGTCTCCTCATGGACGATGCGCAGCTCCATGCCGGGCAGCGGCAGGCCCTGGCAGTTGGCCCGGCGCTCCAACGGCCAATCATGCTGAGTGACGCAGCAGTTGCCGCCCGTCTCGCTGGAGCCGTAGATGTTGCAGAGCTCCGAAGCGCCGAGCACCTCCGCCGCCTTGAGCACGTCCTGCGGGCTGCCGATGGTCATGCCCTTTCGCAAGCTCCGCGTGCGCTCCGGCCGGAACCCCGGGTTGCGGACCATCGCGTCCGTCATGCCGGGCAGGGTGTAGATCGAGGTGCAGCCGTGCCGCTCGATGAGGTTGAGCGCCTCGCCCGCATCGAACCGGCCCTGCAGGACGAGCGCGGCGCCATGGGTGAAGGTCGCCGGCAGCGCGTTGACGCCGCCATAGGTCCAGAACAGCGGCGGAGAGAGCAGCACCTTGTCGTCCGGGCCGAGCCCCTGGCGCTCGCCGATGTTGAAGCCGTTCTCGACCACGAGGTAGTGGGCCAGGGCGATCGCCTTCGGCCGGCTGGTGGAGCCGGAGGTGTAGAGGATGATGGCGTCGTCAGTGGCGCTGGCGCCCTCGCCGGGCGCCGGGATCGCCAGCGGCTCGGCCGCGTCCCTAGCTGCGGCGTAGTCGGGGAAGCCGGCGCCGCCTTCCAGCATCAGGATCGCCCTCAGCGCGGGGAAGCGAGGCGAACGCCAACCCTCCGCTCCCTGCGCCGCCTCCGGCACGAGGTCCCGCACGATAGCCGCGTAGGCCTCGCGGGCGAAGCTGGGAAGCGCGACCAGCACGCACACCCCGGAATCCGCGAGCAGGAACTCCAACTCCTGGGAGGTGGACCAGGTGCTGAACGGCGTCACGACCGCCCCCAGCAGCCAGGCGCCGAACGCCAGCTCCAGCCATTCCGTGCGGTTGTTGATGAGCAGGCCGGCGCGGTCGCCACGCCTCACGCCCTGGGCGCGCAACACGCCGGCGGCCTGGCGGGCGCGGCCGGCCAGGGCCGGATACGTCAGGGCCTGCGCGCCGCAGAGGACGGCGATGCCATCGGGATGGCGGACCGCCTGCTCGTCCAGCAGCTCGAACAGGGTGCGGCTGTAGGGAGGCTGCATAGCGGGTTAAGCCGAGCGCTGGCTCACGGGCCGGGCGGGCGGCCCCGGATGCGCGACACGGCCATGGCGCCAACGCAGCTCATCTCTCATGCGATTCCTCCACCGCGGTGGCAGCGCCTTCGATGCCTGTCGCATCATGGTCGCAGTTCTTACCGATCAGTATGATACCATTCTGCTAGTCCTGCAAGCGAGGACCGGACGGCTGCCGCTCCACGCCAGATGCGCAGCCACGGGATGATTGCCCTTCCTGTTAGTAGGATATACTACTGACGGATAAGCTCAGGGATGCGGCGGATCGCGCCGCACCAGGGAGAGGCAGGAAATGTAGCTGCGGGAAAAGGGCGCGATCACCGGGATCGGGGAGATCGCCTATGTGCGGGGCTCGCCCCTGAGCGCCTTCGAGCTGCAGATCGAGGCGTCCCTGGCGGCCATCTGCGACGCCGGGCTGGACCCCAAGGACATCGACGGGATCATCCCCATCGGCATCACCGGGGCGCCGGCCGAGGCGTTCGTGACCAATTTCGGCATCCCGGACCTTCGCTTCTCAGCACTCACCCCCATGGGCGGCGCGAGCGGGGTCGCAGCCGTGCAGTGCGCCATCGCGGCCATCTCCGCCGGGCTGTGCAACCATGTGCTGATCCCGGCCGGGCGCAACGTGTCCTCCGGCGCGCGCGCGGGGACGCGCATCCATCAGATGCCGCAGTTCCACCTGGTGACGGAGTTCGAGCTGCCCCAGGGCGCGATCGCCCCGGCCCAGCTCTACGCTCCCATGGCCCGGCGCCACATGGAGCTCTACGGCACCACCAGCCGGCAGTTCGGCGAGATCGCGGTGGCGACGCGCGCGCATGCGGCTCTGAACGGCAACGCGGTCATGACCAAGCCGATCACGCTGGAGGACCATCAGGCGTCCCGCATGATCGCGGACCCGTTCCGCCTGCTGGATTGCAGCCTGGAGAGCGACGGCGGCGCCGCCCTGGTCGTCAGCGCCGCGGACCGCGCCCGCGACATGCGCCAGCCCCGCGTGCAGGTGCTGGGCATCGCCGAGGGCCATCCGGACTCCCCCAGCTCGATCACCCAGCGGCCGGACCTGACGCGCCTGGGGATCGCCAAGGCGGCGCCTCGGGTGTTCGAGATGGCCGGCGTGGGCCATGCCGATATCGACGTGGCCGAGATCTACGACTGCTTCACCTACATCGTGCTGTGCCAACTCGATGACATGGGGTTCTGCGGGAAGGGCGAGGGCGGCGCCTTCGTCGAGGACGGCAAGCTGCGCCTGGGCGGCGCCCTGCCCACCAACACCCATGGGGGCCTGCTGTCCCAGGCGCATATGCTGGGCATGAACCACCTCGTCGAGCTGGTCCGCCAACTCCGCGGGCAGGGCGGCCGCGCCCAGGTCGCCGGCGCGGAGACCGGTCTCGTCACCGGCTACGGCGACATGGGCGACAGCGCCATGGCCATCATGCGGCGGGGTTGACACGATGAGTTCAGACACCGGGAGTACAGACACCGGGAGCACGCAAGCCGGGCAGAAGCCCGTTCCCCATCCCACCCCTGAGTCCCAGCCGTACTGGGACGGTGCGGCGGAGGGCAAGCTGCGGCTGCAACGCTGCACGTCCTGCGGCACCGTGCGGCACTACCCGCAACTGGTCTGCGCCCATTGCTGCTCGCTCGGGGTGGGGTGGATCGAGGCGAGCGGCCGCGGCACCGTCCATAGCTGGACCGTGGCGCACCACGCCTTCCACCCCGCGTTCAAGGCCGACCTTCCCTATACCCTGGTCACGGTGGACCTGCAGGAAGGGCCGCGCGCCCTCGGCCGCCTCGACCCGGCGTCGCAGGATCGCCTGCGCATCGGCCTGCCCGTCCAGGTCACCTTCCCGCGCAACGCGGAGGGCGTCGCCCTGCCCGTGTTCGCGGCCGAGGCCTGAGCGGCATGGAACCGGAGGTCCCCGAGCCTGAAGTATTGGTCGAGCACGACGACGGCGTGGTGATCGTCACCATCAACCGGCCGGGGCAGCGCAACGCGGTGACGCGCGCCGTGTCGTACGGCGTCTGCGAGGCTATCGACGAGCTAGACCGGAACCCTGACCTGCGCGTCGGCATCCTGACCGGCGCCGGCGGCACGTTCTGCGCCGGCATGGACCTGAAGGCCTTCCTGCGCGGGGAGATCACCCGGGTCGAGGGCCGCGGCATCCTGGGCATCGCGCAGACGCCGCCGCGCAAGCCGCTGATCGCCGCGGTGGAGGGCTACGCCCTGGCCGGCGGGTTCGAGGCGGTGCTGGCCTGCGACCTGGTGGTGGCGGCGCGCAACGCGCAGTTCGGCCTGCCCGAGGTGAAGCGGGGCCTCGCCGCGGCGGCCGGCGGGCTGCTGCGCCTGCCCAGGCTGCTGCCGCCGCGCATCGCCATGGAGATCGCGCTGACGGGGGACATGATCGGCGCCGAGCGGCTGCACCAGTTCGGGCTGATCAACACCCTGACGGAACCCGGCGGCGCGCTGGACGCCGCCCGCGCGATGGCGCGCCGCATCCTCGCCAACGCGCCGCTCTCGGTGGCGGCCAGCAAGCGGGTCATCGTCGAGCAGCAGGACTGGCCGATCGCGGAGATGTTCGCCCGCCAGCAGGAGATCACCGGGCCGATCCTGGCGTCCCGCAATGCCCGGGAGGGCGCCGCAGCCTTCGCGGAGTGGCGCGACCCGGTCTGGACGGGAGAGTGAGCGAGACGGCTACAGAAACGAAATGAGTCGAATACTCTCGGGAGAGAACATTATGCCCACGGGTCTGTCACGCCGCCGCTTGCTGTCGGGTTCCGCCACAGCCGCATTGTCGGCACCGTTCGTTCGCCCGGCCAGGGCGGCGGCCCCAGGCATCCGCCTGGGCTGCCTGACCGACATGAACGGCCCGTATGCGGACCTCACGGGCAAAGGCAGCGTCGGCTCGATCAAGCTCGCGATCGAGGACTTCAACCGGCTGCACCCCGACATCCCGGTCGAGCTGCTGGTGGCGGACTTCAGCCTCAAGCCGGATGTCGGCCTCAACATTCTCCGGCGCTGGCTCGACGTCGATGGCGTCGATGCCGTGCTCGACTTCCCCATGTCGGCGCTCGCCCTGGCGTCGGTCCGGGTGTTCGAGGAGAAGAACAAGGTCGGGCTGATCACGTCGGCCGCCACGTCGGAGCTGACGCGGGGGAGCTGCGGCCCCAATCACGTCCAGTTCTCGTCCGACACCTACTGCCTCGCGGCCTCGCTGGTGAAGGCGCTGGTCCAGCAGGGCGGCAGCACGTGGTTCTTCGTCATGCCGAACTACGAGCTGGGCAAGTCCATGGTGAGCGACGCCAGCCGCGCCGTGACCGAGGCGGGAGCAACGATCCTCGGGACGGTCAACTACGCCTTCCCCGGCACGACCGACTTCTCCAGCGTGCTGCTGCAGGCCCAGAGCAGCGGCGCGAAGGTGATATGCCTGGCCAACGCGGGCGAGGACCTGACCAACACCATCAAGCAGGCCCGCGAGTTCGGCATCCTGAAGGGCGGCACCGTTCTCGCCGTGCCCTTCCTCGGGGAGCCGACGATCCACTCGCTCGGCCTTGCAGCGGCGCAGGGCAGCTATTTCCCCAGTCCGTTCTACTGGGACAGGGACGCCGGGTCCCACGCCTTCTCCGACCGCCTGCAGGCGTTCGTTCCCAACCAGAAGCCGAACAAGAACTTCGCCAACGCCTATGCCGGCGCGCTCCACTACCTCAAGGTGGCGGCGTCCATGGGCGTGATCGCGGCGAAGGCGGACGGCAGGGCCGCCGTGCAGCAGATGAAGGCCATCCCGTTCGACGACTCCCTGTTCGGCCGCGGACGCATCCGCGAGGATGGGCAGGTCATGCACGACATGCTGCTGCTCAAGATCAAGGCCCCCTCGGAGTCGCAGGCGCCCTGGGACTACTGCCAGATCGTCGAGGTGCTGCCGGCCGAGCAAGCCGTCCGCCCGCTCGGCCAGGGCGGATGCAAGCTGGTCCGCAGTTAGGCGACGCCGAACAATTAGCGCTTCAGAGCGGCGCTCTGGGCGTGATGGTATAATTCCATTCCGGGTGGACTGCGTTACCTTTGATATTGAGGGTGTCCATCTCGGCGGCGCTGACCTTGATGCCCTTCGGATAGGCAC
>JBBSIT010000108.1:0-9261 GCA_038231995.1 Acetobacterales bacterium
GGCCTAGCCCCCAGCCAGGCCGTCGTCGCGCCGCGCGGCGAACCGGCGGACAGCGATCCGTACTCGGGCCTGACCGGAAACCCCACGACGCCCTTGCTGAATGCCGCGCGCTTCCGCGGCAAGTGATGGACCCTCGGCGTCGGCTCCCACCAGGAGCCGACATTCAAGCTGAGACACTGCCGGGCGGCGGGGCAGCTTGACTGCCTGCTCCCGATTCGGAACTGACCTGCCCTGATCGGCGTAGGATTCCCGATTTATGATCGAAGTCATACCGATCGGTGGGGCAAGGCTGTAATCCAGCGGGCAACCGCGAGGACCGGACAGATGCTGAGCCGCCGCCGCCTGCTTCATTCCGCCCTGACCGGCACGGGGTGTGCCGCCTGTGCCGCACTAGCCGCGGGCGCTCTGTCCCTGGCCCGCGCCGCAGACGCGCCTGGCTTGGTCGAGGGGCCGGGCTACGTGCTGCGCTTCATCGGCTCGCAGCGCGAGGCGATCATGCTCGGCCGCCGCGACGCCCGGCTCGATCTCCGCACATTGCGGGGCGGTCCGCACCTGGTCGGCCTGGGTCCGATCGAAGGCCTGAGCGGGGAGGTCACGATCGTGCTTGGCCGCCCGTCCCTGGCCCGGGTCGGGCCGGACGGCGGCGTGCGTGTCGAGGAGAGCTTCGACGCCGGCGTGCCGTTCTTCGTGTGGGCCGAGGTGCCGGCGGGCTGGCGCACCGTGCCGGTGCCGGGCACGGTGCGGTCCTACCCCGAGCTGGAGGCGTTCGTGGGCGAGGCGGGGCGGACGGCTGGGCTGACGCACGCGTTCCCGTTCACGGTCGCGGGGATGCCGGCGCGGGCGGACCTGCACGTTGTGAACCTCGCGCCCGGCGCGCCGGCCGGCATGGCTGTTCACGGGGAGGGACTGGCGCATTTCGCCCTGACCGGGCGCGAGGCGACCCTGGTGGGCTTCTGGTCGGCCGAGCATGCCGGGGTGTTCACGCCCATGGACTCGCGCATGCACATCCACGTCCAGAGCGCGGGCAACGACCTGTCCGGTCACGTGGACAGGGTGGACCTCTCGGGCGGCGGCATGATGCTGGGCCTGCCGACGCCGGCGTGACCGCGCCGTCCCGGTCCGCTGCCGCGACCCTGAGCGGGCTGTTCGCGGCCGGGCGACGTTGCGTCCTGGCTCCGGGGCAGACGCTGTTCCGCCAGGGCGATCCAGTCGACCGGGTGTTCCTGATCGAGCGCGGACGGGTGCGCATGGTGCGCCACCTCGCCTCGAGGCACGCGGCCGCGATGCACACCGGCCGGGCCGGCGAGCTGTTCGCCGAGGGCGCCCTGTTCGCGGCCGCCTATCAGTGCGACGGGCAGGTGGTGGACGCGGCGGTGGTCATCGCGTGCGCCAAAGCGGACGTGCTGGCCGCGTTCGCGGCGTCGCCCTCCCTCGCCCTGGAGGTGCTGGAGCGGGTGACGCGGCAGTTGCACGCGGCCCGCACCCTGGTCGAGCTGCGCGACATCCGGTCGGCCGAGGCGCGCGTGCTGCGGCACCTGCAACTCCGTGCCGATGCCGCGGGCGCGGTCGCGTTCGAGGGCCGCTTGCTGGACGCAGCCGCCGAGCTGGGCCTCACGCACGAGGCGTACTACCGCGCTCTCGCGGCATTGGCGCGGCAGGGCGCGATCAAGCGCAGCTCCCATCGCGTCCAGCTCCTTGGACCCGATCAACCCCCGCCAGCGGAAACGCCCGCATGATCCTCAAGGATGATCATTCGCAGCATTGAACGATTCCTAGAGATGGGTGTTTGTTGGGCCAGCGATTCACGCCCTGGGTGTTTCCACCCAGGGCGATCGCGGGCTAGGCTGCGCGTCCTGCCCGTAGCGAGTGGGGACACATGGCGCCTGACGGCCGGCTCAAGGACAAGGTCGCGATCATCACCGGCGGCGCGGGGGGCATTGGCCGCGCGACCTGCCGGCGCTTCGGCCGGGAGGGGGCGGCCGTGGCTGTTTTCGACCTGGATGGCGCCGGGGCCGCCGAGGTTGCGGACGAGATCGTGCGGGACGGCGGCAGGGCGGCGGCGTATCAGGTCGATATCGCGGATTGGCCGGGAGTGCAGGATGCGGTCGGCCGGGTGGAGACGGAGCTCGGGCCGATTGCGGTCCTGGTGAACAATGCCGGGTGGGACGTGTTCCGTCCCTTTCTCGACACGACGCCGGAGCTTTGGCAGAAGATCATCGAGGTCAACCTGCTCGGCCCGCTCTACATGCACCGTGCGGTCCTGGGCCTGATGGCGGAGCGCGGTGCCGGCAAGGTCGTCAACATCGCCTCCGACGCCGCCCGCGTCGGATCGAGCGGGGAGGCCGTCTACTCGGCGTGCAAGGGCGGCGTCGTCGCGCTGTCGAAGACCCTCGCGCGCGAGCTTGCGTCCAAGGGCATCACGCTCAACGTCGTCTGCCCCGGCCCGACGAACACCAACCTGTTCAAGGGCTACCTGGAGGGCGCGCGAAGCCCCGACAAGCTGCTGGCGGCCATGCAGCGCTCCATCCCCCTCGGACGCCTCGGCGAGCCGGAGGACCTTCCGGGCGCCATCGTGTTCTTCGCCAGCGACGACGCGAATTTCATCACCGGGCAGGTGCTCAGCGTCTCCGGCGGACTGACGATGAGCGGTTAGGGAACGCCGGGCGGACGAACACGCCTGCGTGGCAAAGGGGGAGGACGCATAGGATGGACCTCGGCAGCAACTTCGATGCCGAATACTGCCGGGCCATGCGTGCGGCCGGGTTCTGGCGGGACGTGACCGTGCTCGACTTCCTGGACCGCGCAGTGGAGCGGCGGGGCGATCACGCCGCGGTCGTCAATCACAACAGCATGACGGGCGAGCGCACCGCCATCACCTATCGCGAGTTCGAGGCCCGCTCGATCCGGATGGCCCTGGGGCTGCGACGCCTCGGCGTGGGCAGGGGCGACGTCGTCTCGTGGCAGTTGCCCAACTGGTGGCAGGTCGTGGCGCTGCACCTGGCCTGCGTCCGCATCGGCGCCATGTCGAACATCGTCATACCGGTGTTCCGCGAGCGCGAGCTGGAGTTCATGCTGGGCCTGGCGGAGTCGAAGGTGTTCATCGTCCCGCGCCTGTTCCGCGGCCACGACTACGCGGCGATGGCGGCCTCGCTCAAGGACCGGCTTCCGGCGCTGCAGCATGTGCTCGTCATCGGCGGAGCCGGCGAGCAGGATTTCGACCGGGCGTTGTCCGGGGACGCGGCCGGCGGCATCCCCCGCGAGGACGCCCTCGGGCCGGACGATATCGTCCAGCTCTGCTACACCTCCGGCACGACGGGCGAGCCGAAAGGCGCCCTCGTCACCTCCAACACTCTCATTAGCAACGTCATCCCCTTCGTCGAGCGCCTCGGGCAGACGCAGGACGACGTGCTGCTGATGGCGTCGCCCTTGGCGCACCAGACCGGGTTCATGTACGGCGTGATCGCGTCCATCTACCTGGGCGCCACGCTCGTGCTGCAGGATATCTGGGACCCTGCGGCCGCGGCTGAGATCATCCGCCGGGAGGGCGTGACCTACAGCATGGGCGCCGCCGCCTTCCTCGCCGATCTCACCGCGGTCGCGGCGCGGGACCGGGAGGCGTTCCGGTCGTTCAATATCTTCGTCGCGGCGGGCGCTCCGATCCCGCGCTCCCTCGTGCGCCTGGCGACCGAGAATCTCGGCGCCAAGATCCTCTCCGCCTGGGGGATGACGGAGATGGGCGCCGCCACGCTGACCCGGCCGGAGGACCCGCCGGAGAAGGTGTTCGAGGCGGACGGGGTCTGCCTGGAAGGAGCGGAGATACGGGTGCTCGATCCGGCGGGCGAGGCCTTGGCGCCGGGCGAGGAAGGTCGCCTGGAGATCCGCGCCTGCAGCCTGTTCGCCGGCTACCTCCGGCGGCCCGGCCTGGGGGCGCTCGATCCGGACGGCTGGTTCGATACCGGCGACATGGCGCGCATCGACCCCGACGGCTACGTGCGCATCACCGGCCGCTCGAAGGACATCATCATCCGGGGCGGCGAGAACATCCCAGTGGTGGAGGTCGAGAACCTGATATTCGAGCATCCCGACGTCAGCGAGGTCGCGGTGGTGGGCATGCCGGACGACCGCCTCGGGGAGCGCGCCTGCGCCTTCGTGGTCCTGAAGGCCGATGGCGACCTTGCGCTTGCCGGCCTCAACGCCTTCCTCGCCGAGCGAAAGGTCACGAAGACCTATTGGCCCGAGCGCCTCGTCGTGCTGCCCGGCCTGCCGCGCACGCCGACCGGGAAGGTCCAGAAGTTCAAGCTGCGGGACCTCTCGCAGCAGCCCGGCTTCGCCGCGGCGCAAGACGGGACGGCATGACGGGCGAGACGCCGGCGCCGAGGTTCGGCGCCTCGGACGATGACCTGGCGCAGCATCCGACGGTGTTCCGGGACGGGCTGCTGTCGGGCAAGGCCGTCGTGGTCTCGGGCGCCGGCAGCGGGCTGGGCAAGGCGATCGCGACGCTCTGCGCGCGGCTGGGCGCCGACCTCGCGGTCTGCGGCCGGGACGAGGCGAAGCTGCAGCGCTCAGCCGCTTTCCTTCGGCAGTGGGGCACCCGGGTGCATCACGCCAAGCTGACCATCCGGGACCCCGTCGCGGTCGGCGAGTTCCTGGACCGGGCATGGGGCGAGCTCGGTCCGCTGCACGGCGCCGTCAACAACGCCGGCGGCCAGTTCCCGCAGGCCGCGCTGGACTACTCCGTCAAGGGCTGGAACGCGGTCATCGACACCAACCTGAACGGCACCTGGTACATGATGCAGGCCCTCGCCCGCCTCTGGGTCGGGGCGGCCCTGCCCGGGACCCTGGTGAACATCGTCGCGGATGTGTGGCGGGGCCTGCCGGGCATCGCGCATACCTGTGCGGCCCGCGCCGGCGTCATCTACTTGTCCAAGAGCGTCGCGGTGGAGTGGGCGCCGCATCGCATCCGGGTGAACTGCGTGGCGCCGGGCTGCGTCGAGACGGAGGGTTTCGGCGTCTATCCGGCGGAGGGGGCGGCGACCTATGCCGAGGCCAACCCGATGCTCCACGCCGGGGACCCCTGGGACATCGCCGAGGCCTGCGTCTACCTCCTGGCCGACAGCGGCAAGTTCCTGACGGGCGAGGTCCTGACGGTCGATGGCGGGCAGCAGATGTGGGGCGATCCATGGCCGACCGGCAGGCCCGAGTACTTCCGCCTGAAGGGGCCGGCGGCATGAGCCGGCCCGACGAGGACTGGCGCGACGCGGACTGGCGCGACGCGCTGCAGGATACGGCGACACGGTTTGCCCGGGATCGCCTCGCGCCCGCCTACCAGTCGCGGGAGGCCGAGACCCGTATCGACCGCGCCTTGCTGCGGGAGATGGGCGAGCTGGGCTTGATTGCCCCCGAGCTGCCGGAAGCCCTGGGCGGGCTCGGCCTGCCGAGCGTCGCGGCGGGGCTGGTCGTGGAGGCGATCGCCTATGGCGACTTCAACGTCGCCTACGTGCAGCTCCTGGGGTCGCTGGTGGGCCAGATCATCGCCGGGAGCGCCCCGGCGGGCCTGGCGCAACACTGGGTCCCGCGGATCGTGCGCGGCGAGGCCCTGCTCGGGCTCGGCCTGACCGAGCCGGGCGCCGGCTCGGACGCGGCCCGGCTCAGCCTGCGCGCACGCCGCGAGGGCGGCGTCTATCGCCTCTCCGGCGAGAAGGCCTCGATCAGCCTGGCGGACCAGGCCGACGCCTATCTCGTCTTCGCCCGGACCGGCCGGACCGAGGAGGGCGCCCGCGGCGTCAGCGCGTTCCTCGTGACGGCGGACAGCCCGGGCCTGACCCGCACGCGCATGAACGACCTCGGAAGCAAGGTCGTCGGCCGGGGCTCGCTGTTCTTCGACGATGTGGCGGTGCCCGCGGCGAACCGCATCGGCGAGGAGGGCAAGGGCTTCGTGCAGGTCATGCAGGGGTTCGACTACAGCCGGGCGCTGATCGGCCTGCAGTGCTGCGCCGCCGCCCAGGCGTCGCTCGACGAGACATGGGCCTACACGACCACGCGGCAGAGCTTCGGCAACCCGCTCTCCCGCTACCAGGGCGTGACCTTCCCGCTCGCCGAGGGCGAGGCCAGGATCGCGGCGGCCCGGCAGCTCTGCTATCACACGCTCGACCTGCGGGACCGTGGGCGCCCCCATACCGCGGAGGCCGCGATGAGCAAGTACTTGGCGCCCAAGTCGGCGGTGGACGTCATCCATCAATGCCTGCTGACGCATGGCCATTACGGCTGGTCGACCGATCTGCCGCACCAGCAGCGCCTGCGCGACGTCATGGGGCTGGAGATCGGCGACGGCACGGCGCAGATCATGCACCTCATCGTCACCCGCGAGCGCGTCGGCAGGAACGCCGTCTGACGACGGCACGCGAACGGTCCTGGAAGCGAGGAAGCATGGAAACCGAAGATCGCTACGCCCGCTACACCCGCCTGACGTTCGACCGGCCGCATCCTCGCGTGCTGCGGGTCACCATGGACAACGGCAAGATGAACTCGGCCGACCGCGCCATGCACTCGGAGCTCGCCGAGATCTGGCGCGACGCCGATGCCGACCCGACCGTGAACGCGATCATCCTGACCGGCGCCGGGAAGACGTTCTCGGCCGGCGGCGATTTCGAGATGATCGAGGAGATGATCGCCGATTTCGACACGCGTCTGCGGGTCTGGAAGGAGGCCCGCGATATCGTCTACAACCTGGTGAACTGCGGCAAGCCGGTGGTCAGCGCCATGCGCGGCGTCGCGGTCGGCGCCGGGCTGGTGTGCGGCCTGCTGGCCGACATCTCGATCGCCTCGAAAACGTGCCGGATCGTGGACGGCCATACCCGGCTCGGCGTGGCGGCGGGCGATCACGCGGTGATGCTCTGGCCGCTGCTCTGCGGCATGGCGAAGGCCAAGTACTTCCTGCTGCTCTGCGATCCCTTGCTGGGGGAGGAGGCCGAGCGGATCGGGCTCGTGTCGCTCGCCGTCGCCGACGAGGAGCTGGACGACCGTGCGGTGCAGGTGGCGAGCCGCCTCGCGGAGGGCGCGCAGACGGCGATCCGATGGACGAAATACGCCCTGAACAACTGGCTGCGCCAGATGGGGCCGAGCTTCGACGCGTCCCTCGCGCTGGAGTTCATCGGGTTCGGCGGGCCGGAGGTGAAGGAGGGGCTGGCATCCCATCGGGAGAAGCGCCCGCCCTCCTTCCCGCCTGACGCGCCGATCTAGGCCGGCGGAAGGCCGCCATGCCGGGACGCGACCCGCCGGTGCGGCTGCACAGGGACGGTGCGGTCGGCATCGTCGAGCTGGCGCGGCCGGACCTCGGGAACGGCCTATCGGTGGCCGCCTGCGACCTGGTGCTGCAGGGCCTGCGGGACTTCGAGGCCGATGGCGCGGTGCGCGCGATGCTGATCCGCGCGCAAGGACGCAACTTCTGAACGGGCGCCGACCTGGGCGAGGTCAAGCGGCTGCGGGAGAGCGAGGCGCAGTTGCGCCAGTTCATCGAGCACGGCCTGGCCGTCCTGGCGGCCTTGGAAGGGAGCGGCTTGCCGGTGGTCGTCGCCGTCCAGGGCCTGTGCCTGGCGGGAGGGTTGGAACTGCTGCTCGCATGCGACGTGGCGTTCGCGGCCGAGTCCGCGCGCTTCGGCGACCAGCACGCGCAGTTCGGCCTCATCCCGGGCTGGGGCGGGACGCAGCGTCTGCCCGGCGCCATCGGCCTGCGCCGCGCCCTGAACCTGCTGTTCAGCGCCCGCTGGATCGAGGCGGCGACGGCGGCGGAGTGGGGCCTGGTGAACTACGTGGTCGGCGACGACCAGCTGCATGACAGCGCCCTGGCCTATTGCCGGACGCTCGCCGGGCGGAGCGCGGGCGGCATCGCCGCCATGAAGCGGCTTGCGCGCATGACCCGGCAGGGCGACCCGGCGGCAGGGCTGCGTGAGGAGATGCGCGCCGTCGTGTCGTTGCTGCGCGGACCGGACGCGACTGAGGGGCTGGCCGCCTTCGAGGGACGGCGGCCCCCGATCTTTGCGGCACGCCCGCCTGAGCCGGCATGACGCGGTGTTCAATAGGCTGGGCCGGGATCGTCCAGCAGAATGGCGAACGGAGGAGACGGTGATGCCGAAATCTGTACCGCTGCACGTCAATGGCCGGGACACATCGGTGGAGGTCGATGACCCCGACATGCCGCTGCTCTACGCCCTGCGCAACAACCTGGGCTTGCACGGCCCGCGCTTCGGCTGCGGGCTCGGCCAGTGCGGCTCGTGCACGGTCCATGTGGACGGCGAGGCCGTGCGGTCCTGCCTGCTGCCCCTCTCCTCCCTGCAGGCGGGCCAGCGGATCGTCACCCTGGAAGGGCTCGGCTCCCCCGAGCACCCCCACACCCCGTGCAGAAGGCGTTCATCGACGAGCAGGCCGTGCAGTGCGGCTACTGCATCAACGGCATGATCATGCAGTCCGCAGCGCTCCTGGCGAGGACGCCCCGCCCGACCGAGGACGAGATCCGCGGCGAGCTGGCGGGCAACCTGTGCCGATGCGGCACGCATCTCCGCATCGTCCGCGCCGTGCAGCGCGCGGCGCAGGCATAGGGGGAGGCCGCCATGGGACACCATCATCCTTCGCGCCGGGTCCTGCTGGGCGGCGGCTCGCTCGCCGTCGGCTTCGCCCTGTTCGCCCGTCCCGCAGCCGCCCAAACCTCGGCATCCCAGGCCGGGCCGGCAGCCGCCAAGAGCGTCGCGATCGACGAGGTGGACAGCTATCTCGCGATCGGCGCCGACGGGCGCATCACGGTGTTCTCCGGCAAGGTCGATCTCGGCACCGGCATCCGCACGGCCCTGACCCAGATGGCGGCGGAGGAGCTGGACGTCCCGCTCGACCGCGTCACGATCGTGCAGGGCGACACGCTGCTCACCCCGGACCAGGGACCGACCTACGGCAGCCTCTCCATCCAGAACGGCGGCGTGGCGATCCGCCAGGCGGCCGCGACGGCGCGCAAGAAGCTCGTGTTCCTGGCCTCGCAGCGGCTGGGCGTTCCGGCCGGGGAGCTGGTCGTTGTGGACGGCACGGTGCAGCCGCGCGCCGGCGGCAGCGGCGTGTCCTACGGCCAGCTCGTCGGCGGCGGCGACATCTCGCTGAAGCTGGACAAGGACGTGACCACCAAGGACCCGGCGAAGTTCACCCTCGTCGGCACGTCGGTCCCGCGGCTCGACATCCCGGCCAAGAGCACGGGCCGCTTCACCTACATGCAGGACTTCA
>JBBSIT010000109.1:0-9252 GCA_038231995.1 Acetobacterales bacterium
CGCGGGCGCCGCAGCAGCGGTGGGAAGCACACAACCATCGGCACTGGGTTCGGGATCCGGGGACGGCGACAGGGAGAGCTTGACTCACGCCGCGAGTCCCGTGTCAAGCCGCTGTCCGATGGGTCCTCCCTGGGCAGTTACGAAAACACTCAGGTAGGTGCTTTCGAATGCACGCTGTGGAATCGTCCTTACTTCGCGGAACTCGTTCTCGACCGCGCCCTTGTCGCACCTCAGAACCTGAAGGCGGTGCCTTGCGCGGGCCGTCTTGTTCGCCTCACGCTGGAAGACGAAGGACATCGTCTCCACTTGCGCCTCCTCAAACACCCGGTCGGGCAGTTCCACTAATTGGAGCACCTTGTAGTGCTCAAGAACATGCTTCCGCAGTTCATCGAAGCTGTCGAGCGCCAGCCAACTTTGCGACACGATATACGCGAAGTAGCCGCCTGGCTTCAGCATCTCCACCGAGCGCTGCATGAAGCATGTGTAGATGTCAGCCTTGCCTTTGAACACAGGGTAGTGCCGCCAGAAGTACTCCTTGTGCGTCTTGGTCAGGTTGTGTGGCCGCACGTAGGGCGGGTTGCCGACTATGGCGTCGAATCCGCCGTCTGCCATGGCCTTTGGAAACTGCGCCTTGAGGTCCATCGGACGCAGCCGCCGCTCCTCCTCCAGCCCGAACAGGTGGCCGTCAAGGATGTCGGTTTCGATCAGCGAGTTGCCGCAAACGATGTTGCGGCTGAGCGGAGGCAGGAGCGTTTCCTTGATCTCCAATTGGTAGCTGCGCGCCGTGGCCGTCGTTTCGTCTTCAAGCAGTTTGAGGTAAAGGGACAGTTGCGCGACCTCGACGGCCTGGGGGTCCACGTCCACACCGTAGACGCTGTTGACGACGATGACCCGCTTCTGCGCCAAGGACAGGTGGTACGTTCCGTCGTCGTGAAGGACGCAGCCGTCGCGCTTTGCGCGATCGGGGTTGGCGGCGTACCACTTCCGATGTTCCTCCAGCAGTATCTCGTAAACGCCGAGAAGGAATGAGCCGGAGCCACAGGCGAGATCGCAGAACCGGAGCGTGGCCATCTGCTGCGGGCTCTTGCCCTCGATGCAGCGTCCAACCGTTTGCTGGACGAGGTAGCGGACTATGTATTCAGGCGTGTAGTAGACGCCGCCCACCTTCCGGACCTCTGGCTTCTCCTCCAGCTTGGCGCCCTTTGGCGTGGTGACGATGACGTTGCCGAGGAACCGTTCGTAAATGCTGCCGAGGATGTGGATTGGGATGTAGTTGAAGTCGTAGGGCGAGTTGACATGCGCCCACTGCTCACACACGTCCCCGAACACCGCATCGTCCACGCTAAACCTTGGCGTGTCGAGCAAGGGGTGGTGCTTGAAGACGATGCCGTTGTAGATCGCGTCGAGACGCCGGCTGGCCGCGACGAAATCTCCCCAAACGGTGCCTTTGCCGCCGAAATTCGAGACGAGGTAGTCGGGCTCGATTAGCTTGTCCTCTAAGAACCGGATGAAGATCAGCCGGTCCAGCACCCGTTGCGTCACCTCCGTCAACGTTCCGCCGTCCAGCACCGGGTTCGCCCGCTTGAAGCTGCGGGCCAGAACCTCTCTGTAGCCGTCTAAGTCCGTCAAGAAGGTGCGGTCCATGCGCTGGTAGCCGCCTTTGAAGAGCCCAAACTGGACGGCCTTGCCCTTCTTCTTCGGCTGGGCGGCGGAGAACTTCTCAAGCGCGCCGGACGCGACGGCTTCGCGGGACAGCAGGTAGTAGAGTTCTGCGAACTTCTCGGGGTCCTTCAGGCCGTCGAGAGTGTACAGCCGCAGTCGCCGCTCCAAGACGGTGTCGATGTCGGGCTTGTAGCGGCAGTCAAGCAGATGGGTCTGGTGGAAGTTGGTGAGGACGACCACCGGCGTCTGGCTGTTCCAGCCGTAACGAATCGCTTGGAAGTAATTGTCCTTCGCGGCGAGATCGACCCCGGGTCGCTTGGCTTCCACGTAGAACCGGGGATCGCGGAAGTTGGGCGCTGTGTAGAAGGCGTAATCGGCGCGGCGCTTGGAACTTTTGTCCTTCACCCCCCGCTCAACCTTCACCTCCTGCTCGAAAGGATTCTTCTGCTCGACGTGGTCCACGTCCCAACCGAGGGCCGTGTAGAACTTGTTGAGGAAGTCGGCCCGAAGCTCCTGTTCTTGGTAGGAGTGCGCCGTGTAGACCCGTTTGTGTGCCTCGAAATCATTCACTAACCTGACGACCGCCGCGTGGCTGGCGTCCAAACCCATCATGCGTCCCCCGGCGCTGCCCCTTGCGCCGCACTCTACATCGGAACGCTACCTAATCCCTAGTGCCCCGGTTTGGGGCGCCTCTTGCTTTACCGCTCACGCATAACCATGCTTGCGTGAGCGGATAGGCATGGAGTTGCGTATGGCTAAGACGATCATAGACGAGCAGCAGCCCGAAGCTCCCAAAGTGAGGGCGGTCGAGAAGAACCATGCCGCTGCCGAGATGGGGCGTAGAGGTGGCAAGAAGGGCGGCGCTGTACGAGCTGCTCGCATGACGCCCGAGGAGCGGGCGGCATCGGCCCGGCAAGCTGCGAAGTCGCGATGGGTCAAGGCTCCGAAGGCGCTGACAGCCGAACCTGAACCCCAGGAAGCGATTGAGGGCGAGGTTCTGCCTCCCTCTCCCTTTGCTAAGCACCGGGGCGTCATGACGCTGGGCGATACGCCTATAGACGTTTACGTTCTCGACACTGGCGACCGTGTGCTGAGCATGCGAGGCGCGGTTAAAGCTATGACCGGACAGGATGCCGGAAACCTGGTCGAATATCTGAGCGTCCAGAGCCTAAAAGGCTTTATCAACAAAGACTTAGTCCTGGTCGAAACCAAGGATTTCTTCATCCCCGGCACGCAGTTCCGAGGCAAGGGGATCACAGCCGAGCAGTTTGAGGCGATCCTGACCGGCTACGTTCGTGCACTTGGGGCGGGCAAGCTGAGCACAGAACGACAGCGGGAGATCGCGACGGCTTGCGCCATTCTCAGCACGTCTTTTCTGAAATCGGGCATCGTCGCTCTGATTGATGAGGCGACTGGATACCAATACGAACGCGCCGCCGATGCGCTTCAAGTCAAGTTGCAGGCGTATATCGCTGAGGAACTACGGGACTGGGAAAAGACGTTTCCAGATGAGCTTTGGGAGCAATTCGGACGCCTGACAAAATGGAAGGGATCACTCCATAGCCGGCCGAAGTGGTGGGGCCACTTGGTCAACGAGCTGATCTATGAGGCGCTCGATCCCGACGTTGCTAAGTATCTGAAAGACAACAAACCCAAGCCCTTTCATGGTCAGAACTACCATCAATGGTTGAGCGAGGACGTGGGTTTGAAGGCGCTGATTCCCCATATCTACAAGATCATTGGAATGGCCGAGAAATGCAGCGACATGCGGGAGCTACGGGATGCCGTGGCCGCAAAGTACGGGCGCAAGCTTGTGCAGCTCACCATGAGCCTGCCGCAAAAACCTGATGCGTAACCGCTAACGCATATTGACAGTGCGTAACCGCTCACGCATAGTGCGTGGGCGATGGCGCAACACTTTCTCCTCTCAGCAAAGGCACGGACGCTCTCCCTAGCGTCCGTGTTCCGCATGAGCGACGAGGAAGCCCATGCGGCGTTCGTGGCGATCCGGTGGGCTGACAACGGCGGCGCGGCGTTCTGCCCGCGTTGCGAGTGCACGGCGGTCTACACCTACGCAGCCCGGCGCATCTGGAAGTGCAAGGCGTGCCAGCATCAGTTCAGCGTCACCAGCGGGACCATCTTCGCCAGCCGCAAGCTCGCGATCCGGGACTACCTCGCCGCCATCGCCATCTTCGTGAACGCGGTCAAGGGCATCTCCGCCCTGCAACTCGGGCGCGATCTGGACGTGCAGTATAAGACGGCGTTCGTGCTGGCCCATAAGCTCCGCGAGGCCCTTGCCGCCGAACAGCTCGCGGGCACGCTGTCCGGCGTGGTTGAGGTGGACGGGGCTTATTTCGGCGGGCACATCAAGCAGGAGAACCAGAAGGCGGACCGCAAGGACCGGCGTCTCGCCTCACAGCAGACCGGCAAGCGGCAGGTCGTGGTCGTGGCCCGCGAGCGCGGCAACGACGGGCGGACGCTGCCCTTCATCGTGCGCCAGGAGAGTGATGCCGTTGCTCTGATCCGCGAGCGGGTCGCCATGGGCAGCATCGTGCACGCGGATGAGGCGGGCGGCTGGGACATGCTCCATGCGTACTATGACGTGAAAAGGATCAACCACTCCGTCGCGTTCTCGCTAAACGGAGCCTGCACCAACCAGGCGGAAAGCTACTTCTCCCGCCTGCGCCGCGCCGAGCTGGGCCAGCATCACCACGTCAGCGGCAAATACCTCGCGGCCTACGCCGTCGAGATGGCGTGGCGCGAGGACACCCGGCAGCGGGCGAACGGGACGTTGCACCTCATCGCTGTGGGCGCGGCGCTGGGACATCCGGTGTCGCGGGTGTGGGCCGGTTATTGGCAGCGGGGTCGGACGGCGGCTGTAGAGCATCCGTTCTGATGATTATGGGCGGACTGTCCGGTTTGATCCATGCAAGCCCCCCGATGATGCCACCCACAATCAACGCAATGGCTCCAACGCAAACCGCGACCCACTGAAGTCGCCAGGACGATAGGTCCGTTTTCGTTGGGAGCGACGCGAGTTGTACGCTGATGGATCCAAGCACGTCGCCAATTTTTTGTTGTCCTGTTTTCAAATCAATTAAATCCCTTTGAATATACTCGAAGTGGGTTCCGAGACGGGTGATCCTATCACTGTCTCCCATGGTGCCGCCGCCCCCTTTTATCTGATCACGAATGCTTCTCTCACCAACGTC
The DNA here is from genome assembly GCA_038231995.1 of Acetobacterales bacterium. GTDB lineage: Bacteria > Pseudomonadota > Alphaproteobacteria > Acetobacterales > Acetobacteraceae > JBBSIT01. Next base: position 4,875 of record JBBSIT010000109.1, read on the forward strand.
TTTCAGCATCTTTTTAAGCAAACCTGAGTCATGAAGCGTAAGCCTCACTGGCGTTTCGTTTGCCTGTTGATCTGCCGACGCCGCGAAGTCAGGTGTCACCGGCTGGAGCATGGGAGGCTCACTCACGGATTAGCCATGAGCCAGCGCCGAATTTGACGCGCGAGTAAAAGCTTGGTGTTTCCACAGTTGGTGCAATACACTCGGAGATACAAGGTTACGTCCTCCGACACAGTTGATATTGAGACCGCATCAGAAGATGCCAGAACCGCATAACTTGGCACACTACCTACCGTCCACCGCTTGTTTGTGCCGCACACTTCACATTGTTTTAGTTTCCATATGCTTTTGAAATACTTAGAAATCTCCTCTCCCGTAAAATTGAGCTGACTGCTTGCCTCGACCGGGGTTGTCGGAGGTGAAGTTTCATCGCTCACGTCACTCACCCCTTATGTCCCCTATATGAAACCGGCTTGGCTGATTGCCTATCACCCCCTCACCAATTCCCAAAGCACAGCCTGTCCCTCTCCTTCGGCCTCCCGCACCATCCCGTTCGTACGCTGGTATCGAAGCGCCATGTCCACCCGCTTCGCCATAGCCCGCGCGAGCGCCCGGTGGAGCTATCGGGCTACCCCCCACACCACGGCCTTGCCCGCTTCCCGTACCGCCCGCGCCACGCCCCGCTTCTCCTGACGCGCCAACGCCGCTTCCACCCGTTTTGTGATCGCCCGCACGAGCCGCACGTCGTCGGCATCTTGCCCCTGCCGCGCCAGCATCCGACGCACCACCTCTGCGGCCGGGATCGGCCCCGCCGCTTCCCGGAGCACGTCCAGCACCATCTTGCACCGCTCGCCCCTCCCGGCCGCGTCGGGGCCGCGCGGGCGCTTGGGCCGGATGCCCGCTATGTCGTGATCCGGGTCGAACTGGCGGATCACGGCGTCCAGGTGGCCCATGTCGACAGCGATTGCGACAAGACGGGTGCGAAGTGCTGCGGCTTCCCCCGCCAGCTCGGCGCGACGCTTCGTGAGGCCCGCTAGAACGTAGTCAGTCATCTCGCCCCCGTTGTGTGGATAGGGCAGAGATGATAGAGGAATCAGGGGCTTAGCGGGACCAGGCGGAAGGTGTGGTTGCTACCTAATACCGGATCGAGCGGTAGCGCGCGAAGGCCCGCAGCGGCACCCGCGCCAGCGCCATCGCGACCAGCGCGCCGACGATCGACGTGTTCGCGGTGACGCCCAGCGTCACCAGCAGCTGCATGCCGATGATCGCGCCGACCACGCAGAGCACGGCGAGCAGCGCCAGCGTGGCGGGCTCGAAGATGCTGGGATGGCGGTCCGGATGGGGCGTCGGCGACGTGGGCGCCCGTGTGGGGATGGTGTCCATCTCGTGCCCTCGTCCCGTTCCTATTCCGCCGCGTTCGAGAAGGCGGCGCCGTACCCCTCGCGCGCCGCGCTCTCGCTGATCAGGCCATCATGCAAGTCCTCAGCCACCGCCTCCGGGGCCCGCCGCCGCGGATCGCCGTACCCGGCGCCCCCCGCGAACACGATCTCGGCAACCTCGTCCGCGCGGGTCAACGTCACCAACTCGCCGGCGCCGCAGTCGCGCAGCAACGTGCCGTCCGGCGCCCGCACCCCGGCGAAGGCGCGCGCGCCGGGCAGGCCGCGGTCGAGGCCGGGCAGCACGGCCTTGGCGCCTTCGGGAAACAGGGCGGCGAGCGTCGGCAGGCCGTCATCGTGCAGCTTGCGGAAGCGCACGCGCTGGCCGAGGCCGCCGCGCTGCGTCCCTGCCCCACCGCTGTCAGCGAGAAACACCTTCTCCTCCACCAATACCGGCACGCGCGCCTCGAACACCTCGATCGCGGTGTTGGCGGCCGAGGTCGGATACAGCAGGCCGGACTTGCCGTCGCCGTGCGCGCTGGCGCCCTGGCCGCCGCCCATGAACAGGTGGTCGGCATACAGCCGCCTATCCGCATCGACGCCGGACACGTTCACCGCGACGGGCAGGCCGGTCGGCGACTGCACCGCCGTGGGGGCTGCGTCCGCCAGGGCGCGGAACACCGCGGGCGCGAGATACCAACCCGTGCGGGTGCGCGCGGCAACGGCCGCAGGACGGGTGCAGTTCAGGATCGAGCCCTCCGGCGCCGCGACCTGGAACGGCCGGTAGCAGCCGGCATTGCCGCGCACGCCGGGCGTCAGCATGCATTTCAGCGGGTAGGTGGCATGGGCGGCGGTGTAGTTCATCGTGGAGTTCACCCCGCCCTGGGCCAGTTGCGGCGGCGCGCCGGCGAAATCGAGATCAATCCGGTCGCCGGCGACGGTCAGGCGGAGAGGCAGCGACAGCTCCGCGTCCACTGGGCTCAGCGTCACGCTGCTATTGTACACGCCGTCCGGCAGTGCTCGGATTGCTGCGCGCATCGCCTGCTCGGCGCGGTCCGTCACGATGGCGGCGAGCGCGCCAAGGTCGGCCAGCCCGTACTCGTCCATGAACGCCAGCAGCCGCTGCGCGCCGATCCGGCTGGCCGACATGAAGGCCTGGATGTCGCCGATTACCTGCGCCGGATTGCGCACGTTCTCGGCGATGATGGCCAGCAGGTCCTCGTTGTCCACGCCCGCGCGGGCCAGCTTCATCGGCGGGATCTGCAGCCCCTCGTCGAAGATCTCGCGCGCGCGCAGGCTGTCCTTGGTGCCGCCGATGTCGGCGACGTGGCCGACCGTGCCGACGAGCGCCACGACCGTCCCGTCGCGGAACACCGGCGTGACCACGGCGATGTCGAACAGGTGCCCGGCGCAGAGCCAGGGATCGTTAGTGACCAGCATGTCGCTGGGCTGCAGCGTCTCCACGGGGAAGCGCGCGAGCAGCGCCTTCACCGCGCGCGGCAGGGTGAGGTTGAACACGGGCATCGCCCGCGGCGAGTGCGCGAGCGTCTCGCCCGAGGGGTCGAGCAGCTCGCAGGCGAAGTCCTGCGACTCAGCGATGATCAGCGAGAAGGCGGTGCGGCAGATGGTCAGCCACATCTCGTCCACGACCGTCGTCAACCGGCTCCACATGATCTCGAGCGCGATCGGGTCCGCCTCGATCGCCGCCCGCGCCTCGGCCTGCGACATGCCGGCATGCACCAGGCTGACCGAACTCGCGGCGCCGATGGCGATGCGCAGGTTGCCCGCGTCGTCCACGCGCAACACGTCGCCCGGCGCCACGACCGTGGTCGCCTCGCGCTCCTCGACGATGGCGGGCCCGGCGATCTCGCAGCCCGCCCGCAGCGCGTAGCGGTCATACACGGCGGCGGGGAGGAAGCCCTGGCCGAACCAGGCTTGCCGCTCGCCCTTGCGGGCCACTGCCGCGGCGCCGCCCTGCTCGCCGATGGCGAGCGCCGGGGCCGGGCCGGTCGCCGTCACGCGGAAACTGACAGCCTCGATCAGCGCGCCGGGCTGCAGCGCAGCGTAGCGGGCGGTATAGGCGGCCTCGAAGGCGGCGGCGACCGCGGGCAGCGCCGCTGTGCCGAGCGCCTCGTCCGGCAGCGGGACCGCGATCTCGTGCATCTGCCCGACGAGCCGCATGTCGGCCGCGCGCTCCACCTGGATGCCGTCCCGTACGCCGCCCGTTTCAAGCTCCGCCCGCGCCTCGGCCTCCAGCTCGACCAGAACGGCCTCGACTGCCGCCAAGTCCAGCGCCGGATCAAGCCGCACCGGCAGGGAGCGCACTCGGCCGGCCGAGAGGGGTGCGGCCAAGAAGCCGAGCGCGGACGCGGCGCCGGACGCGGGCGGCACCACCAGCTCGGCCATGCCGAGCGCGCGGGCGACCTCGGCCGCGTGGGCGGGGCCGGCGCCGCCGAAGCCCACCATCGCGTAGCGGCGCGGGTCCTTGCCGCGCTCCACGAGGTAGACGCGGGCGGCGTCCGCCATGCTCTCGACGACGACCTTGTGGATGCCCCAGGCGGCCTGCTCCACGCTCAGGCCGAGCGGCGCCGCCACCCGGCTGACCGCAGCACGGGCAGCATCGAGATCGAGCCGCATCGTGCCGCCCAGGAAGAACGCCGGGTCGTAGTAGCCGAGCACCAGGTTGGCGTCGGTGACCGTCGGCTCCTGGCCGCCGCGTCCGTAGTAGGCCGGACCCGGCACAGCGCCGGCCGAGTGGGGGCCGACGCGCAACAGCCCGACCTCGTCGATCGCCGCGATCGAGCCGCCGCCGGCGCCGATCTCGATCATGTCCACTGTCGGCGCCTTGATCGGCAGGCCGGAGCCCTTCTTGAAGCGATGCTCGCGCCCGGCTTCCAACAGCGGCGCGATCTGCGCCCGCCCTCCCTCGATGAGGCAGGCCTTGGCCGTGGTGCCGCCCATGTCGAACGCGAGCAGGTCGGCATGGCCGGCGCGCGCCGAGCAGC
>JBBSIT010000110.1:0-9190 GCA_038231995.1 Acetobacterales bacterium
CACGCATGGCGTGCTTCAGCTTCATCGAGGGCTGGTACAACCCGGTGCGGTTGCACTCTGCCCTCGGCTACCGTTCGCCGATGGCCTACGAAGCAGAGATAGAGGCCGTCACGACAGAACCGTAATCAACCAAGCCCATCAACACTCCACGAAAACGGGGCAGCTTCAACCATGCGGCTCGCCAGCAGGCGCAACGTCCAGCGCCCGCGCCCCTCCGGCGGCGCGGTGCAGGCGAGCGCGATCAGGTGGGCCCCCTGCGCGCCGTCGAGCTTCCTCGCATACATCCGCCTGCCTCCGCGATACGGGCTGAGTGCGGCAGCCATGCCCTCCTCGACGAAGCGCTGCCGGACGCGCTGCACCGTCGCCACCCCGGCGCCCACCGCCGAGGCCACGCGCTCATCCGACTAGGCCGGCCCGCCACCAGCGCCCTCAGACTCATCGGCCTTGAGCAAGACCTGGGCGTGAAACGCCCTAAACCGCTGTAGCCGCGGCCGGTTCCTCCGCCTAAGCTCTCCGTCCACTCTGCGGAAGGCAATCTTGAGCACCGATACCACCGGGCCGGCCTGGCCTGCCGAGCTGCACCGGCTGCTCAAGGCGGCCGGGGTCGGCCACATGAGCTACGTGCCCGACGCCGGGCACTCCAGCCTGATCGAGCTGTTCGAGGCCGATCCGGACGTAGTCTCGAACATGCTGACGACCGAGGAGGAGGGTGTGGCGATCGCCGCCGGCGCCTGGCTCGGCGGGCAGCGCAGCGTGCTGCTGATGCAGTCGAGCGGCGTCGGCAACTGCATCAACATGCTGTCCCTGCCGGCGATCGGGCGCTTTCCGCTGCTGATGCTGGTAACGATGCGCGGCGAGTGGGCCGAGTTCAACCCATGGCAGGTCCCCATGAGCCGGGCCACCAAGCCCGCGCTGCAGGCGATCGGCGTGCGCACCTATTGCGCGGACACGCCGGAGGAGTTGGTCGAGACCGTCGAGGCGGGCGCGGCGCTCGCCTACGAGGCCGACCAGGAGGTCGCGGTGCTGATGTCGCAGCGCCTGCTCGGCCGCAAGCGGTGGTAGACGCGCCCATGGATGAGAACTTACTGGACCGGCGCGAGGCCGTCGCCGTGCTGCTGCGCGACCGCGGCGACCTGCTCGTCGCCTGCGGCCTCGGCTCGCCGAGCTACGACGTGCATTCCTTGGGCGATTCCGACGCCAATTTCTATCTCTGGGGCGCGATGGGCGGGGCGGCGCTGCTGGGGCTCGGCATCGCGCAGGCGCGGCCGGACCGGACCGTGCTGGTCGTGACCGGCGACGGCGAGCAACTGATGGGCCTCGGCGGCCTCGCGACCATCGGCGTGGCGCGGCCGTCGAACCTGGTGGTCGTCGTGCTCGACAACGAGCGGTTCGGCGAGACGGGTCTGCAGGGGAGCCACACCGGCCGCGGCGTCGATCTGGCCGCCGTCGCGTCTGGCTGCGGCTTCGCCGAGACGCGGACCGCGCGCGACCTCGCCGGCGTGGAGGCGATGCGGGCGGCGCTGCACTCCCGAACCGAGGGGCCGAGGCTGTTCGTGTTGAAGGTGCGGCCGGTGAATCTGCCGCGCTCGCTGCCGCCGCGCGACGCGGTGCACCTGAAGAACCGCTTCCGCGCGCATCTCGGCCTGCCCGTGAGCTGAGGGGAACGAGATGACGCCGAACGCCTTCCGCATCGCCCTCATGCCCGGCGAGGGCATCGGCCCCGAGGTGATGGCGGCCGGAATGACCGTCCTCGCGGCGGTGGAGGCGCGCTACGGGCTGGGCGTCCGCGGCGAGACGATCCCCGGCGGGGCGCATCACTACCAGGAGACCGGCGCGGTCCTGCCGCCGGACGGCATGGCGCGCGCGGCGGCAGCGGACGCCATCCTGTTCGGCGCGATGGGCTGGCCGGATATCCGCCTCCCCGACGGCACCGAGATCGCGCCGCAGCTCGACCTGCGCGTGGCGCTCGATCTCTACGCGGGCGTGCGCCCGATCCGGGCCATCCCCGGGATGCCGCAGGCACTCGCCGACCCGCGCGCCGCGGGGATCGACCTGGTGATAGTCCGCGAGTCCACCGAGGGCATGTTCGCCTCGCGCGGCAAGGGCGAGGTCATCGGCGACAGCGAGGCCCGCGACACCCAGGTCATCACCCGGCGCACCACGGAGCGGCTGACCGACTTCTCCTGCCGGCTCGCCCGGCGACGCCGCGCGGAGCGGGGGACGGCCGGGGTCGTCACCCTCGTGGACAAGGCCAACGTGTTCCGCTCGTTCGCCTTCATGCGCCAGGTGTTCCATGAAGCTGCCACCGCGCACTTGGACATCGAGGCGCGGCACCACTACGTCGATGCCATGGCGCTCGACCTCATCAGGCGCCCGTGGGACTTCGACGTGCTGCCGATGGAGAACCTGTTCGGCGACATCCTGTCCGATCTCGGCGCCGGGCTGATCGGCGGCATGGGCTTCGCGCCCTCGGCCGATATCGGCGACGAGCACGCCCTGTTCCAGCCGAGCCACGGCACGGCGCCGGACATCGCCGGCCGGGGCGTCGCCAACCCGGCGGCGATGATCCTGTCCGCGGGCATGATGCTGGACTGGCTCGGCGAGCGGCAGGGCAGCGAGGACGCGCGGCTGGCGGCGCGGGCCATCGAGCGGGCCGTGGACCTCGCGTTCGGCTCGGGCCAGGTCCGCTCCCACGATATCGGCGGGACGGACGGCACGGCAGCGATCGCGCGCATCGTGGCCGACGCCATCCGCTCCGGCGAGGCGGACCCGGCGTGAGCCTTGCCAGCATCAGACGGAGGAGAGTGCGACATGCGTAGACTCGCCATGGCGGCCCTCATGGCCGCATCCCTGTTCGCCGGCGGCCCGGCCTTCGCCGAGGCCGGCGTGGTCCGGGCGGCCAAGCAGTACGGCCTCGGATACCTGCAGCTCATGATCATGGAGGATCAGAAGCTGGTCGAGGCGCAGGCCAGGGCGGCCGGGCTCGGCGACGTGGCGGTGGAGTGGTCCACCTTCCGGTCGAGCGACGCCATGAACGACGCGCTCATCTCGGGCAGCGTGGATTTCGTGTGCCTGGGCGTGCCGGGCCTGGCCATCATCTGGTCCAAGACGCGCGGCAACTACGACGTGCGCGCCGCCGCCGGGCTCAACGCGCTGCCGCTGTTCCTCAACGTGCGCGACCCGGCGATCAAGTCGGTGGCGGACTTCAAGGAGAACCAGCGGATCGCCGTGCCGGCCGTGAAGGTATCCATGCAAGCGCTGCTGCTGCAGATGGCCGCGGCGAAGACATGGGGCGAGGGCGCCTACCAGCGGCTCGACCCCATGACGATCTCGCTGGCCCACCCCGACGCGACCGCCATGATGCTGGGCAACAGCAGCGAGATCGCCGCCAACTTCTCCTCGTATCCCTTCCAGGCCCGCCAGCTCAAGCAGCCGGGCATCCGCACCATCGCCACCTCGGTCGATATCCTCGGCGGGCCGTCCTCGTTCAACGTGGTCGCCGCGACCGCGCGGTTCCGCGCGGAGAACCCCAAGCTCTACGGCGCCTTCCTGGCGGCGCTGCAGGAGGCCACGGACTTCATCAACAAGGACAGGTCCGCGGCGGCGGATATCTATCTCCGCATGAGCGGCGACCGGTCGCCAAAGGCCGAGATCCTCGAGATCATGAACGACCCGGCCGTGCAGTTCACGACGGAGGTGTTCAACCTCGGCCTGTTCACCGACTTCATGGCCAAGGTCGGCACGCTGCGGAACCCGCCGAAGGACTGGAAGGCCGAGATGCTGTTCCCCGAGGTGCGGGTCACGAACTAGGAGGACGAACCATGAGCGACGAGACCCAGGCGAAGGGCACGGACACGGCGGACCTGTTCGAGAAGGGCCTCGCCGTCCGCCGCAAGGTGCTGGGCGCGGACTATGTCGATGGCGGCATCGCCCGCGCGGACGATTTCATGATGGCGTTCCAGAACATCACCACCGAGATGTGCTGGGGCTACGTCTGGACCCGGCCGGGCCTCGACCACCGCACGCGCAGCCTGCTGAACCTCGCCATGCTGACCGCGCTCGGCAAGACGCCCGAGATCAAGCTGCACGTGAAGGGGGCGCTCAGCAACGGCGTGACGGTGGACGAGATCAAGGAGGTCCTGCTCCACGCGACCGTCTATTGCGGCATCCCCGCCGGCCTCGACGCCTTCAAGGCCGCGCACGAGGTGCTGCTCGCCGAAGGCGCGCTGCAGAAGGCTGGGGAGTGACCGGCGAGCGGGTCGGCTTCGTCGGCCTTGGCGCCATGGGCTGGCCGATGGCGGCCCGCCTGGTCGGCGCGGGATACGGCGTCGCCGTGGCGGACGCGGCGCCCGGACGCGCGGAGAGCTTCGCGCGCGAGGTGGGCGGCGCCGCCTGCGCCTCGGCGGCCGACGCCGCGCGAGGCGCCGGATTCCTCGTCACCATCCTGCCCACCAGCCGGCAGGTCGAGACGGTGCTGACCGAGGCGCGCCCGTCGCTCGCGCGCGGGACGCTGGTGATCGAGATGACCTCCGGCCAGCCGGCGGCGACCCGGCGCCTGGCGGAAGCGCTCGCCGCGGACGGGATCGGGATGGTGGACGCGCCGGTCTCGGGCGGCGTGCCGCGCGCGCGAGACGGGACCCTCGCGATCATGGCCGGCGGCGAGGCGGCCGAGCTCGACCGCGCGGAACCGCTGCTGCGCGCGATGGGCACCACGATCCACCGGGTCGGCGCGGTCGGCGCCGGGCAGGCGATGAAGGCGCTCAACAACCTGGTGAGCGCCGGCGGTTTCCTGATCGCGGTCGAGGCGCTGCTGATCGGGCAGCGCTTCGGCCTCGACCCGGCGCTCATGGTGGATGTGCTGAACGCCTCGACCGGGATGAACAACAGCACGCAGAAGAAGCTCCGTCAGCAGGTCCTCTCGCGCGCCTTCGACGCGGGGTTCGGGCTGGACCTGATGGTCAAGGACCTGTCCATCGCCCTGGAGGTCGGGCGCGACATGGGCACGCCGACGCCCTTCGCAGCCCTGTGCCGCGAGATGTGGGCCTCGGCCGCCGCAATGCTCGGCCCGGGGCAGGACCATACGGCGATGGCCCGCCTGAGCGAGCAACTGGCTGGGGACGAACTCGGCCGAGGGGAAGCGCCGTGACCGACGACGCCTACGAGGTCTTCGCCATCAAGTACGCCCGGCATGACCGCCCGGCGAGCGCCAACTTCATCGGCGCCGACCCGCATGATGCCTCGCCGATGCCGCTCGACTACTTCGTGTGGGCCGTGCGGGGTGCTGCCGGGACGTTCGTGGTCGATACCGGCTTCGACGAGGCGGCGGCGCGCCGCCGGGAGCGGTCCCTGCTGCGCTCCCCCGCGGAAGGGCTGCGCGCGGTGGGCGTGGAGCCGGACGCGGTGCGCGACGTGGTGCTGACCCACATGCATTACGACCACGCGGGCAACCACGCCATGTTCCCGCGCGCCACCTACCATATCCAGGACCGCGAGATGGCCTACTGCACGGGACGGTGCATGTGCCACGCCTTCCAACGCATGCCGTTCGACGTGGGCGACGTCACCGCGATGGTGGACCGCGTGTTCGAGGGCCGCGCACGGTTCCACGACGGCACGGGCGAGCTGGCGCCGGGCCTGACGGTGCACCTGGTGGGCGGGCACTCCATGGGGCTGCAGGTGGTGCGCGTGCGCACGCGGCGCGGCTGGGTCGTGCTGGCCTCCGACGCCTCGCACTACTACGCCAACATGGAGCAGGGCCGGCCCTTCCCGATCGCGGCGAGCATCACCGACACGCTGGAGGGCTACGACACGCTGAGGCGCCTCGCCTCCTCGCCGGCCCACATCGTGCCCGGCCATGACCCGCTGGTGCTGCAGCGATACCCCGCGGCCGGCCCGGGCCTGGAGGGCTTTGCGGTAAGGGTGGACGCCGACCCGCTGTAGAGCGCTTTCACGCCGGCGTCGCGCGGAGCGGCAGGCTGGCCAGCCCGCGCAACGTGTTGTTGCAGCGCCGGACCGGCTCGCCTGCGAGTTCGAGCGCCTTGGCCTGCTGCGCCAGCGCCGTGAGCACGCATTCGCCCTCCAGCCGCGCCAGCAGCATGCCGACGCAGGCGTGGATGCCGACGCCCCAGCCGACATGCCCGGACGTGAGCCGCGTGATGTCGTACGCGTCCGGCCGCTCCCAGCGCCGCGGGTCGCGGTTGGCGGCTCCCATGAACACGAGCACCTTGCGCCCTTCGCCCAGCTTCATGCCGCCGATCTCGGCCAGCCGGGTCGTGGTGCGGAAGAAGGTCTGCACCGGCGTCTCGAACCGCACCGCCTCCTCGAACGCCGCCCGGGCAAGGTGGGGGTTCGCCCGCAGCGTCTGGAACTGCCCGGGATGCGTGGCCAGGCAGAGCAGGGCCGCGCCCAGGCCGCTCATGGTCGTGTCCACCCCGGCGGTGAGCAGCGATCGCACGACCGGGGGCGCCTCGTCCTCGGTCAGCTCGCCTGTGCCGACGGCGGCGTGGATCTCGGCGCCGAAGCCGGCGGCGGACAGGTTCTCGCGCTGCGACTGCGCCTGCACCCATTCCAGCACCGGCGCCGCGTCCCGCACGGCATCCTGGAAGAACGCGTTATGCGGACCGAAGGAATTGAACACCATATTGCCGTAGGGCAGCAGGTAGCGCCGGTTCTCGCGCGGCATCCCGACCGCGTCGGGGAACACGCGGAGCGGATAGGCCTCGGCCAGCTCGGGCACCGCGTCGAACGTGCCGCGCGCCACCAGCTCCGCCACTATCTCGTCGGCGTCCTGCTGGAAGCGCGCGCGCAGCGCCTTCATGGCGCTGGCGGAGAGCACGCGCGACAGCACGCGCCGGGTCCGGTCATGCAGCGGCGGGTCGGTCTCCAGCACCAGGCTCGGCAGGCGCCAGGGCTTCTCGCGCCGAAAGTCGGCCAGGCCCACGCCGGCGGCCGAGGAGAACGTCTCCCAGTCCTGCAGCACGGCCCGGACCTCGGTGTGCCGCCCGACCGCGAACACGCCGTAGCGCTTCAGCCACACGACCGGTCCGGCGTCCCGCAATCGCGCGTGATTGGGGAACGGGTCCTCCAGGAACGCACGGGAGAACGGGTCGAAATCCAGCTCCGGCGCCTCGCCGGCCACGGCCATGCCATCCATCCCGCTACTCCCTCGCCAGCATGCAGCCGCCATCCGCCACCGGGCGGAACGCCTCGTCGCGTGGCAACCGGGCCACCTCGCGGTGGGGCTACGGCTTGACCAGGCTGCACCCACCCTGGTCCATCGGCCGGAACGCCTGCTCCGCCGGGATGGTCGCCACGGTCTTGTAGTAGTCCCAGCGGCCTTTCGATTCCTCCGGCTTCTTCACCTCGAACAGGTACATCGCATGCACCGCGCGCCCGTCGCGCCGGATGGTGGTCGGGCCGAACAGGGGGTCGTCGATGGGCGCCTCTTCCATCCGCGCCACGACCTGCGTGCCCGACACGGTCTGCGCCGCCTGCGCCGCCTTCAGGTAGGCCAGGACCGAGGAATACACCCCGGCGTGGTTCATGGTCGGCATCCGGCCGCCGAACCGCTCGCCGAACCGGCGGCTCCAGGCCCGGGTGCTGTCATTCAGATCCCAGTAGAAGGCCTCGGTCAGCACCAAGCCCTGCGCGGTCTGCAGGCCGATCGCGTCCACATCGGTCAGGAACACCAGCAGCCCGGCCAGCCGCTGCTTGCCGTCGCGGCCCACGCCGAACTCGGCCGCCTGCTTGATCGTGTTCGACGTGTCGGCCCCGGCGTTCGCCAGGCCGATCACCTTGGCGCCCGAGGCCTGCGCCCGCAGCAGGTAGGAGGACAGGTCCGCGGTGTCCAACGGGTGCGCGACCTGGCCCACGACCCGGCCGCCGGACTGCGCGACCAGCGCCCCCGCGTCCCGCGCCAGCGCGTGCCCGAAGGCGTAGTCGGCGACGATGAAGAACCACGTGTCGCCGCCGCTCGCGACCAGCGCGCGGGCGGTGCCGTTGGCCAGCGCCCAGGTGTCGAACACCCACTGCACCGTCGTCGGCGCGCAGGCCTTGCCCGTCAGGTCGGACGTCGCGCTGCTGGAGGCGAGGAAGGTGCGGTCGCGCTCCCGCAGCACCTCGTTGACCGCGAGCGCCACGGCGGAGTTCGGCACGTCCACCACGGCGGCGACGCCCTCGCGGTCCACCCAGGCCCGCGCTATCTGCGCGCCGACATCCGCCTTGTTCTGGTGGTCGGCCGAGACGATCTCCACCCGCGCGGCGCCCGGCACGGCCTGCTTGGCGAAGTCCTCGGCCGCCATCTGCGCCGCCAGCACCGAACCGCGCCCGGACAGGTCCGCGAACGGGCCGGACATGTCGTTCAGCACGCCGATGCGGATGACGTTGCCCGGGATTTCTGCCTGCGCCGCGGTTGCCGCGAGCAGCGCCGCCGCGAGCAGGGCCAGCAGGGACCTACGCATTGCCGCGGTCCTCCCGGAACAGGCCGAGCGCCTCCTGGATCGGGCGGTCCGAGAACGAGAACAGCACGGACTCGGCGTCGGCCTCGTGCCGCACCTTGTGCCAGCTCGGCACCACGAAGACGTCGCGCGGACCCCACTCCACCGTGAACGCATCGCCGATATGGGTGCGCCCCGTCCCCTCCATCGGCACGACGATGGTCGCGTCGGTCGAGCGGTAGGCCTGGGTCTGGAACCCCTTGGGCAGCAGTTGCATGAAGGTGCCCATGGTCGCGGTGGCGTGGCCGCCCGTCTCCGGGTTGGCGTAGCGCATCTTCAGCCCGTGGCAAGCGTCCCACTCCGCCTGCCGCTTCATCGCCTCCAGCGCCTCCCGCGTGCGCTCATAGGGGTAGTTGAAGATCGGCGAGTACGCGCCGCGCCGCGCGTGATCGACGGGGAGCAAATTGGCGCCGTAGCGGGCGGCGCTGTCGCCCTCGCGCCTCGTGATCGGCTGGGAGTCCTCGCCCGCGTGCTCGGCGAAGCTCGCGTCGACGAACTGCACGACCGGGATGTCGAGCCCGTCGAGCCAGAACATCGGCGCATCGCTCTCGTTGCCGTGGTCGTGCCAGGTCCAGCTCGGCGTCAGCACCATATCGCCGGGGCGCATCAGCGTCTGCTCGCCGTCGACGGCGGTGTAGGCGCCGTGGCCCTCGACGATGAAGCGGAGGGCGGCCGGCGAGTGGCGGTGCGAGCGG
>JBBSIT010000111.1:0-9173 GCA_038231995.1 Acetobacterales bacterium
AGGCCCGGGGCCCGCCTGTCCAGTCGCCTCGCGCCCTAGTGGAGCAGCCCGCTCCCCTCCCCTCCGCTCCCCTGCTTTTGTTCGCGCCAACGACGACTGCAGGCGCGCCTCGGTCGGCGTGGGGGCGCCCGAGGATTAGCTGCTCCGTCTCAATATTGCCGCCGCAGACCGCCCACCGCCCAGATCACTACCCGGCGTTCGCCGTCGCGTTCCCTCGCTAAGCCAAGGCCGTGTTCGCGGCGCGCGGTTCCGCAATCTGCGAAGGTGCTGACTGGCCGGCAGGCGACAGCCCGTGATCGCCAGACCTAAGAAGGCGGCCCCGCCTGACCTGCCCGGATGCTGTCGTTACTGGCGTCGGCCGGGCGAGCATGGATGCTGCACGTAAGGTTGGGCGCTCGTCATTCTCCCGCCAAGTCGTCTCGTGTAGACGGTTCGCCTGCGGGTCGTGCGTCTTTCCATGCGTCTTTCCGCGCGTCTTGCTCCCCGTCTTCTCAGGAGGCATGCTATATGTCATGTCGTTAGCAGCCTCCTATTCCTACTTCTCAGGAAAGCTTGCCCCTGCACGCTTTCGCGGCGGGTCTCGCGGTTGTGTTGGCGACAAGCGTGGACGGCAGGCTGGGGATATCCAAAACGGCTCGCATGGCACCGCACCCAACATCTCTACACCAGGGACGGCTTTCACCTGGCGCTGGAACAACTCGCTCGAGTTACCCGACAGCGAGACGGACAAGCGTCTTTCTGGGCGTCTTTCTAGCATGCTTTCTTAGGAGCTGTTGCAGAGCCTGCCCGCCGACTTACAAGCCAGGCATGAGACAAGGTTGACTGGTGGGCGGAATGAAGACGGTTACCGTAGCAAGCCGCAAGGGCGGCGGGGGTAAGACCAGTCTGGCTAGGCATCTGGCTGTCGAGGCGGAGAGGCAGGGCTTCGGTCCGGTGTGCCTCGTGGATGCCGACCCCATGCTCGGCCTTGCGCAGTGGTGGTCACGCCGAAGGTCGGACGAGCCTCGGCTGCTTCACGCGCTGCCAGACTTAGAGCCCGTGACCGCCGCGAACATTCGGCGGTTGGTGGGGAGGGGGGCATTCCGCTTCCGCTGGCCAAGCTGTCGGCGGCGCGCTCAGCTGCGGAACGTGCCGGATACAGGGTCTGTGTCATTGATACTCCGCCCGCGGCAGACGCCGATGTGCGCGTCTGCATTGCGACGGTAGACCTCGTGCTCATGCCTGTCCGGTCCACCCAGGACGACCTCGACGCGGTCGGAGAGACGCTGCGACTTGTGAAGGAGGCGGGTAGGGCAGGAGCTTTCGTCCTGAACGCGGCGCAGAAGGGCGCCGTCTCCACCCGGGCTGCGGGCAACGCGCTGATCCATCGCGGGGAGTTGGCAGAACCGACGATCCACCGCACCGAAGCGATTCCGGCCACGCGGGGCAGCGGCCAAGTCATCGGGGAGACCGCGCCCGGGTCGGCTGCGGCCGAAGAGATCAGGCAGCTTTGGCAGTACGTCGCGTGGCGCCTTGGGCTCGCCGAGCAGCCGGCCGGAATGCTGGACATCGACGCCGCCGGCGCAGCAGGAACAAGGAAGAAGGGGAGGGCGGAGTGATGACGACGGGCAAAAGGCTGACCACGCTAGAAATGCCGGAAGAGGACGAGGCGCCCGTTCCATCAGCCTCCGCGCCCGAAACACTGCGCAGGGCGCCGCAATCCATCCCGCTGCCGCCGATTCCCGTCGCGCCCCGGCGCGAGATCATGGTCCAGCTCAGCGTAAAAGCTCCGAACGCGCTTGTGGAGCGCCTTGAGCGCATGACGAAAGCCACCGGAGCGCAGAAGCAAGCCGTGCTGGCGGCGGCGCTTGACGCGTACCTGGGCGGACACGGCTACTAAAGCACCATGACATCGCCCCTCACGCTCCCGCATCGCTGAGAGAGGAGAGCGGTCGCGGCCTTCGTGAGAAAGGCCTTACGATGGGCGTTGGATCGCATCCCGGCGGTTTGGGGATTCCATCGATATCATCCTTGGTCGGACTCGGGGCAGGGTTCTAAACTTGGGGATTCTATCGATCAAAAGCGGTTTGCCCAAAGTCCAGGCCCCTTGAGGTGCGAAGGAAATTTGCGTGCTTGTCGAGCTTCGGCCGAGCGGGGATTCCATCGATCCGTGCGTGGTAGCGCTTCTCGTGGCACCAGAACAGCCGGGAGCACGTCGGCCGGGAGTGGGGATTCTATCGATCGCCCCAGGAGAGCATCAGTGGGCGCTGACGAGGCGAGGTGCCACGGCAGGCCGGGAGGGCCTGAGGATAACGCCCTCGTCCGTTACCTCTATCTTGGCGGCTGGGTAGACGGCCGTTGCCAGCGCGAGGACGTGTGGGAATCGGGCTTTGAAGTGAGCCAACTTGCTGTAAGAGATCCCATGCTGGACTTTCAGCGCCTTCCAGGTCACTAGCTTGGGCGCCGACAGCGAGTGGAGGCGATACGCGAGCCAGACGTAGCAGTCCATCGCAGGCGAGTTGTTTGCCAAGGCTCGGATCGCGGCCTCCTCGAGGGGCACGGGATGGCGCTTAAGCTGCTCAAAAAATCCGCGGGACAGACAAGCGGCCTCTAGGCCGAGGCGGCCTTGACGATCGTCGCTGTCGCTTTCGAACAGAAGGGCCCGCTCGACGATGGACTGGTTGACCAGCGCCTGCCTTCCGCTCGCCCCGTGCAGGTGGAAGGTTAGCCTGCATCGGCTGATCAGCTCTGCTTGCTCTCGCACACTCCGGCCTGAGTTGCCGCCCCAGGCCACTCCCATCTTCCCGAGCCAATTTCGGTAACCACTTCCGAGTTCGACCTCAGGGGAGTCGGTCCGGATTGCCTCCTGCTGCAAGTAAAGCAAGATTAGCCTAGAATGGCTCCCGAATGGCACGCTCACCCACTCTAGTGGCCCGTTTTCGGCACCGGGTCTTCTGCCCGGTTCAACCACCAACCTGACCCGGTCGGACTGCATCTCCCATGCCTCGCCGGGCGGGAGGCGTTTGTGGGGAAGTGCGCACTGGGCCCAACCCGAGAAGGCGAACGCGAGAGCGGTGTCCTCCTCGGACATGTAGCGGGCTGCAGCCTCGATCACGTCCCTGGGGGCGACTCCGGACGCGATGGCGCCAGTCTTGCCTTTCGTCTCCAGCAGGTTGTGAATCTCGCCCAACTTCCAGGTTCCCTTGTTCCGACTCGCATCACCTCATATGTCGGCATCCTTGCACGATCCGATGTTTGCCGTCGCTGGGGATTCCATCGACGCAAACTACTAGGGAAGGTATTTGGAGACTCTATTAGTTTGGTCGACGGAGTCCCCGGGACAACTTGGTAAGTCGTTGTTTCATCATCTACGCCCGCCGATGGAATCCCCAGCCTAGTCGATAGAGTCCCCGCCGGGCCCTGTGGACCGTGACCTGGGGCGATCGGTAGTATCCCCACTTTGGGATCGCCGGGCCGCAGCGACTCGGATCGACCCGACCCGGACCTCCACGGTCTCTTTCCGTCCCGTTGGGCGAGGAAAGCATCCGCCGGAATTTTGTCGGGCGACGCGCCGTTGGCAGGCCGCGGGATGCGGGGTTTGCAACGGCGCGCCACGGCGGTCCGGCTGTTGCGTGAACTCGGCGTCCGGGTGCTGGTCATCAACGAGATCAACTCGGTGCTCGCCGGCACCCCGCGCCACCGGCGCCTGTTCCTGCAGCTGCTCCGGAGCACAACTGGAGCCTATATTACCGCAGATGTGTGAGAGCTTCCGCCGGAGGGGGAGGTAGCTTCCTCGCGCACGTACTTCACCGATCTTTCGCGCCAGGCCCATTTTGTGCCTAGAGAATCCCCCTGAGTGGATGCCCCTCGAATAGGTCGCCGAACTCCAGATACTCGCCGAGCACGTCGAAGCTCTTGTGCCGGCCGAGGCGTTTCAGCTTCGCCGGATGCACGCCGGCGTCCATGCCGGTGGTCAACGCGCCGCGTTTGAGGCTGTGGCCGCCCAGTTCGCGTTGCTTGAAACCGGCCGCCATGGCGCGCGCCTGGACGATCTGCGCCACGGTCTGCGGCGTGATCGCGTCGGCGCCGATCCGGGGCAGGGGAGGGGGGTCCAGCCCCTTGGACCGGCGGGGCAGCCAGATGCGCCGGAACACCGGGCCCGCGGTGATGCCAGCGGCAGCCATCCAGCGCTCCAGCGCGCGGACCGGGCACAGTTCGGTGTCGCCATAGGGGAGGGGGACCGTCACCGCGTCCGCCTGGGAGCCCTTGCTGTGCGGCAGCGTCAGCCGAAGGCCGCGGTCGGTCGCCTCGAGTTGCGTGGTCTGGATCGCGGCCAGTTCCGAGCGCCGCAGCGCGCCGGCGAAGCCGACCAGCAGCACGGCGCGGTCGCGCAGGCCGACGAGGCCGGCATGGCTCTTCGGGTCGTCCGGGATGAGTGCGAGCAGCCGCCGCAGCACCGGCGCAGTCGCGGCGACCTTCTTGCGCGGGGTCTCGCCCCGCGCGGCGACCTGGCGGTGGATGCCGGAGACGGTCTCCGCGACGCAGGCGTCGTCGGTCGGCACCGGGCAGCCGGCGGCGCGATGCAGGTAGCGGATCGCGGCGCGGCGCAGGTCGATCGTGTTGGCGGCCGCGCCGCGGCGGCGCTCGGCGGCCAGGAAGGCGGCGACGTCGGCGCCGGAGGCGGGCAGGGGCGGGAGGCCCCGCGTGCCGCACCAGGCGCACCAGGCGCGCACGGCGGCGCGGTAGGCAAGGCGGGTGTTTTCCGACTTCGCCATCCGCCGGAAGGCGTCCGAGGCTTCACGTTCCGCCTCTAGCGTGCCGTCCATCACCGGCTCGCTTGCGAGCACCATAGCGTCGAACCAGGTCTGGACGGCTGTCGGACCGCCATCGACCGGGGCGGCCGGGAGCGGACGGGCCGGGGGTAACACCGTCAGCGCGCCGTCCTGCGGCTCGATCTGGTGGTCCATTTCGTCCTCCGGGCGCCCCTGAGCGGCGCCGCCACGCGCATTCTGACCCGAGTAGGCTACCATCGACAAGACATGTTATCGAAAGTAGGGGTCGGCTGCCGGGCGGGGCAGGGGGCTGAAATCCTGGTGCTGAATCTTATTGGGGTTATTTGATGGTAAGTCGCGGTTAGAGTAGATGTATGCGCAACATGCTGAGCGATTTAGGGTATTGACCAGCCTGCAGAGGGCCCCCGGCATGGACGCGGCGCCCCGCCGCCCATCCGCCCGAGCGCCTGAAGCTGACCGAGCGATCTGTCGAACACGGCACCGCGTCGGCGCCTATCAGGCGCGCAGTGCAGCCCTAAACCCCGGGCGCGCTGCACAGTGCAGCCGCCAAGCGAAAACCGCTGCACCGCCCATCCGCCAACCCGTTGTGATGGCCGGGCTTCCAGTGCAGCAGCCAACCATCAACCGGGCCACCGGGGGCTGCGCGCCTTGGCCCGGTCGGAGCAGGCTGGCCGATTGGCGTGTCGGCGAAGGTGGCCGCGTGCCGCCGCCGGTCGGGGCGTGGTGATGCTGGACCAGCTGCTCGCGCGCCCCGCCGCGCCGCCCGCCATTGCCGAACCCCTCGAACGCACCGCCACCGCCTTCGGGCGCCTTGACCAGGCGCTCGGCACGCATCCCCTGCAAGCCGCCTTCTTGCACCGCTTCCGCCTCGAGGCGGTGCGCCGCCAGGCCGCCGTCGACAGGGAGCTGATTGATCCCTGGCACCTTGCGGCCGTGCTGGAAGGCTTGCGGTTCCGCATGGACGGCGAGCTGCGCATCATCGATCGCGGCGCCATCCTCGACGCCGCCCGCCACGCGCTGACCCTGCATCAATGGCTGACGCTGCCGAACTTCGACCAGGAGGGCGAAGTCCAGCAGGCCCAGAAAGCCCTGGCGACCGCCCCCGGCAGCCCGCTGCTCGCGGCCGCCGCGGGCGCGCAGACTTGGCTGGACGCTGGCGGCACGCGCCCGCCGCTGCGGGCGGCGCTGATCCGCCACTGGACGACGCACAGCCTGCTGCGCACGCCGGTCCCTCTCACCGCCGCCGCCGCTCTGCGGGCGGAGACGGACTTTTCTCCCGCCGCCTGGACTCCGGCCTTTCTCGCGGCGCTGGCGGGCGAGGCAGCCGATGCGCTGCAGCTGCTGTTCGACATGGAGCGGACCTGGTTCGAGGCGCGCCGCCGCGTCGCCGGACGGCGGCGGCACTCGCGCGCGCCGGCCGCGATCGACCTGATGGCGGCGACTCCGCTGATCTCGGCGCACACCCTGGCCGTGGGCCTGGACATGGCCCCGAAGAATGCCGGCCTGCTGCTGGACGGCTTCTGTCGCGACGGGATCGCGATCGAGGTCACGCATCGGAGCAAGCGCCGACTGTTCGGCTTGCAGGGCCTGGCGCCGCTGCGCGAGACGGTCAGGCCCCCCTACCGGCCGATGCCGGGCCGCGGTCGCGGCCGCCCTCCGCTGATCGTCGAGGAGGAGACGACGATCGCGCCACCGCAGCTGCCACCGCTCACGCCGCTCGAACGGCGAGCCTTCGACTACACCGGGCTCGAGGCGGCCATGGCCTTCGCCGATCAGGCGATCCGCGGCGTCAAGCGGACCCTCGACGTCCTGTCGCGCGGCGAGCGGCCTGCATCGACCGGCCTTCAAGAAGAGGGGCGTCCGGAGGAGGAGGATCCCACGGCCGTGGCGCCGGAGGTCTTGGACGATGAGTGAAGCGGCGCGGCAAATAGGTCTGGGTCTGGACGTCAGCCATGCGCAGGAACAATTTTCCAAGGCTTTCATCATGGCGGTCGCCTCTGCCGCCGGCTGCTCGGCTGCGGAGCCCAGTCCTGATAGCGACAGCATCGACTGGACGCTGTCCTGCCGCCTGGCGCCGCGCCGCCCGAAACTGGACCTGCAGGTGAAAAGCACGGCCGGCGCCACCGACGCGGAAGCGAGCATCGCCTACAAGCTCCGGCGCAAGAACTACGACGAGCTGATCCCGGAGGACCTGCTGGCGCCGCGGCTGCTGGTGCTGGTTCTCGTGCCCGCCGATCCGCTCGGCTGGCTCTCTGCCTCCCCGGACGCCCTGCTCCTGCGTCACTGCGCGTACTGGGTGTCGCTGCGCGGACAGGCGCCGACCACGAACGAAAGCTCCGTGACTATCCGCGTGCCGCGTGCGAATCTGTTCGACGTCGCGGCCCTGACCGGGCTGATGCAGGCGATCAACGAGGGGGGTGTGCCGTGAATGCGAGAGATCATGAAACCAGCACGCTGACCGCGCTGCAGCCGCTCGAAGTGGCAGCCTACCTCCGGGTGCGAGGCTGGCGTCAGGACGCCGAGATCGGCGACAAGGGCAGCGTGTGGCTGCTCCCGGCATGCGCCGGACACGCCGAGGCCGACGTCACCCTGCCGCTGCGCCGGGACCTGCGCGACTTCGCGCTGCGCATGGGCGACCTGGTGCAGACCCTGTCCGCCGTCGAGGCGCGGCCCGAGATAGAGATCCTGCACGATCTGGCCACCACGGGAAGCGACCTGATCCGGGTGCGCGCGCCGAGCCGCGACGCCGCCTCCGGTTCGCTGCCGCTCGACGAGGCCGTCGCCTTCGTCGAGGGCTCGCGCGACCTGATGCTGGCGGCCGCCTGCGCGGCGATCAGCAAGCGGTCGTATTACGCCACCCGCAAGCCGACCCGGGCGACCGAGTATCTGAGCCGTGTGCGCATGGGGCAGACCGAGCGCGGCAGCTACGTGCTGACCATCCTGTCCCCGGTCGCCCCCGCGCTGGCCTCGGAAGGCGAACTGCCGCTCGACCTTGAGCCACCTGAACCGTATGAGCGGCAAGTCACCCGCACCCTCGCGGAAGGACTGGCGGCGCTGGAACACGCAGCCCGGCAGGCGGCCGCCTCGGGCGGCATGGGCGCCTTCGAGCAGGCCATCCGGCAAGGCGTCTCGGCCAATTTGTGCGACGCCGTGGCCGGCCTGGCCGCTGCCAGCCCGGGCGAGGGGCTGGCTGTCCGGATCGCCTGGTCCCGCAGCCGGCCGGTGTCCGGCGGCGTCCCCTCGCGCATCTTCCTCGGCAGCGACAGCATCCCGCTCATCCAGGAGGCCGCGCGGCGGTTCAAGGACACCGCCTCGGTCGAGGATGTCGAGGTCGAGGGTTTCGTCACCAAGCTGAACCGCGGGCCGCAGGACATTCCCGGCGAGATCACGCTGGAAGGCCCCGTCGATGGCGGGCTGCGGCGCATCACCGTGGAGCTGGTCGGTGACGCCTACTCCGAGGCGGTGCGGGCGCACCAGCACCGGCAGCGGGTCGCCTGCGGCGGCGACCTGACCAAGGAGCGTGGTGGCTTCCGGCTGGACAACCCGCGGCATTTCCGGGTGCTGGATACAGACGAGATCGGTTGAGAAGCCTCTCTGCGTCCCTTTGTGGGTGCCTTGCGAGCGGTCGTGACCGGAAATGTACGCCATGGCGGAATTCTACTGATGCGTTCGCCGCGCCGGAATCCTACCAGGCCGAGTTTTCACACGGTCTGTGGGACTTGTGCGACGATCAATGTCTAACCGGTAGCTATAGGGCGACCATCCACGGCAGCAGTCATGGATACCATTGACGGGAGCTGGTTGAATGGGCAGGAGCACGCGGCAACAGAGTGACACCCGGTCGGCTGCTAGGTATTGCGTAATTTCTCCTGGC
This sequence comes from Acetobacterales bacterium, assembly GCA_038231995.1. Classification (GTDB taxonomy): domain Bacteria; phylum Pseudomonadota; class Alphaproteobacteria; order Acetobacterales; family Acetobacteraceae; genus JBBSIT01. The sequence goes on from JBBSIT010000111.1 coordinate 8,647, forward strand.
TCTTGTCGGGTTCCGGGGTGGTGGGTCCAGGTAGCGTGCCCAACGGGTATCTGGTGTGATGGGCGGAGCGCAAAGCCACCTGGCTCGCGCGAGGAGGCTTCACCGTCATGACCGCACCGGATTTGGTCAACCTCTCGGGCCTGATGGATGACGCCAAGTGCTTCGCCTTCGTGCGCCAGCACCGCTGGCCAGAGGGCGTGCGCTGCCCCGGGTGCGACAGCTCCGCGGTGATCCGGGACGGGTGCGACGACACGCAGCCGCGACGGTATCGCTGCAAGGCGTGCGCGGGGCGCTTCGACGACCTCACCGGCACGGTGCTGGCCGGGCACCACCAGCCGCTGCGGGTCTGGGTGTTGTGCCTCTACTTCATGGGCCTGAACCTTTCCAACCGACAGATCGCCCAGGAGCTGGGCCTTTGCGCCTCGGACGTGCAGATCATGACGGAGCAGCTTCGCCGCGGCCTGGCCGCCAAGACCCCGGAAGTGAGGCTGGAAGGCGAGGTGGAGGTCGACGAGGTCTACGTCGTG
>JBBSIT010000112.1:0-9170 GCA_038231995.1 Acetobacterales bacterium
CCGGGGGCTTCGCGCTTCTGTTCGCGGGCGTCATCGTCAAGCTCGCCGACGCGACGGTGCTGTTCCCCGTCGAGCTGCGCCGGCTGGACCGGCTGCTGCGCGCGCCGGACCTGCAGCCTGCGGTCAGCTCGGCGCCCTCCGGCGACGCCACCCAGGCCAGCCTGCCCGGCGGCACGCAGCCTGCGCCGCCGCCGCGCGACGCCGGGCCGCGCACGCGCGCGATGATCACGGACCGCAACGGAGAGATCCTGGCGATCTCGCTTCCCACCGCCGGGCTGTATGCCAACCCGCGCGAGATGATCGACCCGGCCGACGCGGCGCATAAGCTCAAGCAGGCCGTGCCGCGGCTCGACGAGGAGGTGGTGCGGGCGCGGCTGGCCAGCGGGAAGCAGTTCGTCTACCTCGCCCGCCAGCTCACGCCGCGCGAGCAGCTGACGATCAACAACCTCGGCATCCCCGGCGTCTATTTTCAGTCGACCGAGCGCCGGCGCTATCCGCAGGGCCGCATGGCCGCGCACGTGATCGGCGGCGTGGACGTGGACGCGCGCGGCATCGCCGGCGTGGAGCGGTTCTTCGACCAGCGGCTGCGCGAGGACCCGGAGCCGCTGCGCCTGTCGATCGACGTGCGCGTGCAGGCCGCCCTGCGCGACGAGCTCAGCAAGTCGATGGCGGAGTTCAAGGCCATCGGCGCGTGCGGCATCGTCATGGACGTGCGCACGGGCGAGGTGGTCGCGATGGTCAGCCTGCCCGATTACGACGCCAACAAGGCCGGCGCCGCCCCGCCGGAAGAGCGGTTCAACCGCGCCGTGACCGGGATGTACGAGCCCGGCAGCACCTTCAAGCTGCAGACGGCCGCCATGTCGCTCGACAGCGGCGTCGGGCAGCTCTGGAACAGCTACGACGCGGCCCACAACATCAAGATCGGCCGGTTCACCATCCAGGACTTCCAGGGCAAGCACCGCGCGCTCTCGTTCCCCGAGGTGCTGGTCTACTCGTCCAACCTCGGCGCCGCGCACATGGCGCAGGCCGTGGGCGGCGAGCGGCAGCGCTCCTGGCTGGAGCGGATGGGCATGTTCGCCCGCGTCGGCATCGAGCTGCCCGAGCAGGGCCAGCCGATCGTGCAGCCCGCCTCCAATTGGAAGGAGGTCGCGACCATGACGGTCGGCTTCGGCCACGGCATCGCCGTCAGTCCCATGCACGTCGTGCGCGGCACCGCGGCGATCGCCAATGGCGGCGTCGTGCTGCGCCCCACCAGCCTCGCGCCCGAGCCCGGCATGCCGCCGCGCGAGGGCACCCGCGTGATGCAGCAGCATACGTCGGACACGATGCGCAAGCTGATGCGCCTCATCGTGACCGACGGCTACGGCAAGCCGGCCGAGGTCTCCGGCTACTTCGTCGGCGGCAAGACCGGCACGGCGGAGAAGACGTCCGGCCACGGCTACAAGAAGCACGCCAACGTCAGCGCCTTCATGAGCGTGTTCCCGATGAACGCGCCGCGCTACGCCGTGTATTTCATGCTGGACGAGCCGAAGGGCAACGCCAGCACCGGCGGCTACTCCACCGCGGGCGCCGTCAGCGCGCCGGGCGCCGGGCGCGTCATCGCGCGCGTCGCTCCCATGCTGGGCCTGATGCCCGAGACCGGGGCGACCGCCGCCGCCACGCAGGCGCAGCTCGCCATCCCCTTGCAGCCGCCCCGCGGCTACGTGTCGCGCCCGATGATGGAGACACCGGCGGCGCCGGCGTCCCGCGTCCCCGCGCCCGTCCCCATGGCGCGCGACCCGGCCGTGCTGCGGAACGAGGCTGGCCTGCCGGCCGCCACCGTTGCGGCTCGCTGACATGCTGGACCAGGCTGGCATGGACGCGGTTGCGCCCGACGTGGACATCGCGTCGATCACGGCCGACAGCCGGACTGTCGGACCCGGCGCGCTGTTCGCGGCCCTGCCGGGCGGGCGGGTGGACGGGCGGGCCTTCATCGCCGATGCCGTGGCGCGCGGCGCGGCCGCGGTGCTGGCGCCCACGGGCACGGCGTGGCCCGTGGGCGTGCCACCCCGGCGCTTGATCCTGCACCCCGAGCCGCGCCGGGCGCTGGCGCTGCTCGCCGCCGCCCATGCCAGCGCGCAGCCGCGGACCGTGGTGGCAGTCACCGGCACCAACGGCAAGACCAGCACGGCGGAGTTCCTGCGCCAGCTCTACGCCGCCGCGGGCCGGCGGGCCGCCAGCCTGGGAACGCTCGGCGTGGTCGCGCCGGGTTGGCCTGCCGAAGCGGGACTGACCACGCCCGACCCGGTGGCGCTGGCCGCGGTCCTGGCCCGGCTCGCGCGCGAGGGGGTTGAGGCGGCTGCCATCGAGGCGTCGTCGCACGGGCTCGACCAGTTCCGCCTGGACGGCGTACGCCTGGCAGCGGCCGGGTTCAGCAATCTGACGCGCGACCACCTGGACTATCACGGCGGCATGGACGCCTACCGCGCGGCCAAGCTGCGGCTGTTCGCGGCGCTGCTGCCGGCCGGCGCTCCCGCCGTGGCCTGCACGACGCTCGACTCCGCCACGCTCGACGCCCTGCGCGCCATCGCCGGGCAGCGCGGACTTCGGCTGCAGCTCGTCGGCGAGGGCGGCGACGCGATCCGGCTGCTGCGCGCCACCGCGCGGCCGGACGGCCAAGTGCTGGAGATCGAGGCGGGCGGCATGCGGCGGGAGGTGGCGCTGGCGCTGCCGGGCCGGTTCCAGGCGGACAATGCCCTGCTGGCGGCCGGGCTGGCGCTCGCGACGGGGCTGGATGCGGCGCTCGACCTGCTGCCGGCGCTGCGCGGCGTGCGCGGGCGCATGGAGCTGGCGGCACGTCTGCCGAACGGGGCGGCCGCCTACGTGGACTACGCCCATACGCCCGACGCGCTGGAACGGCTGCTGACGGCGCTGCGTCCGCACACGGCGGGGCGGCTGCACGTCGTGTTCGGCGCCGGCGGCGACCGGGACCGCGGCAAGCGGCCCTTGATGGGCGCCGCGGCCGCGCGCCTGGCCGACCAGGTGATCGTGACGGACGACAACCCCCGCGGCGAGGACCCGGCGGCGATCCGCGCGGCGATCCTGGCCGCCTGCCCCGGCGCGCGCGAGATCGGCGACCGCGCCGCCGCCATTGCCGCCGGGCTGGATGCGCTCGGCCCGGGCGACGTGCTGGCCGTGGCCGGCAAGGGACATGAACAGGGGCAGACCGCCGGAGGCGTTACCGTGCCGTTCGACGACGTGAGCGCCTTGCGGCGGCTGGCGGGGCTGGCATGACGGCGCTGTGGACCGCGGCAGCACTCGCGCAGGCGACCGGCGGCACGCTGTGCCAGCCGTTCGACGTCGTCGGCGTGTCGATCGACACACGCACGCTGCGGCCCGGCGACCTGTTCGTAGCACTGGCGGCCGACACGGACGGGCACCGCTTCGTCGCGGACGCGCTGGCTCGGGGTGCGGCGGGCGCGATGGTGCATCGCACGGAGGGGCTGCCGGACGACGCCCCGTTGCTGGTCGTGGACGACACGCTGCGCGGGCTGCACGCGCTGGGCGCGGCCGGGCGGGCGCGGTTCGGCGGCCGGGTCGTGGCCGTCACCGGCAGCGTGGGCAAGACCACGACCAAGGAGATGCTGCGCGCGGCGCTGTCGGCGTTCGGCCCGGCGCACGCGGCGGAGGCGTCCTACAACAACCACTGGGGCGTGCCGCTGACCCTGGCGCGGCTGCCGGCCGATGCTGCGTTCTGCGTGGCGGAGATCGGCATGAACCACGCCGGCGAGACCTTGCCGCTGGCCCGCCTGGCGCGGCCGCACGTGGCCGTGATCACCGCCGTGACGCCGGCGCATATCGGACAGCTCGGCAGCCTGGAGGCGATCGCGGACGAGAAGGCATCGGTGCTGCGCGGGCTGGAGCCGGGCGGCGTGGCCGTGCTGCCGGCCGATTCGCCTTTCCTCACGCGGATGGTGGGCGCGGCGGACGTGCCCCGCCTGACCTTCGGGATTGCAGAGAACGCCGATGTGCGCCTGCTGAGCGTGACGGGTGACCACACGGGCAGCCAGGTCGAGATCGCGGTCGGGGGGCAGCGCGTCGCATTCCGGCTCGCGGCGCCTGGACGGCACATGGCGCTGAACGCGGCCGCGGCGCTGGCGGCCTGCGCGGCGCTCGGCCTCGACCCGGGGCAAGCCGCGGCGGCGCTGGACGGGTTCGCGCCGGTGGCCGGCCGGGGCGCGCAGCGGGCGATCCGCGCCGGCGACGTGCTGCTGCTGGACGAGAGCTACAACGCGTCCTCGGCGTCGGTGCGGGCGGCGCTGTCGGTGCTGCGGGTGATGCCGGGCCGCCGGGTCGCGGTGCTGGGGGACATGCTGGAGCTGGGCGGCTTCGGCGAGGCGGAGCATGCCGGCCTGGCCTCCGACGTGGCTGAGGCGGCGGACCTGCTCTACGCCTGCGGCCCGCTGATGCGGCACCTGTTCGACCTTGTGCCCGGCGAGCGTCGCGGGCTGCACGCGCCAAGCTCCGCAGCGCTGGCGCCGCTCGTCTCGGCCGCGGTGCGGCCGGGCGACGCGGTGCTGGTCAAGGGCAGCCTGGGCAGCCGCATGCGGGTGGTCGTGGACGCGCTTGAGGGACGCGGCTGATGCTGTACAACCTCGCGCCCACGCTCGCCGACCAGGCCAGCGTGTTCAACCTGTTCCGCTACATCACGTTCCGCTCGGGCGCCGCGTGCCTGACGGCGCTGGTGTTCAGCTTCCTGATCGGCCCGATGCTGATCCGCTGGCTCAAGTCGGTGCAGAACGGCGGGCAGCCGATCCGTTTGGACGGGCCGGCGCGTCACCTGGTGGAGAAGAAGGGCACGCCCACCATGGGCGGGGTGCTGATCCTGCTGGCGCTGACGGCGAGCACGCTGCTCTGGGCGGACCTGCGCAACGGCTACGTGTGGGCGGTACTGCTGCTCACGCTCGGATACGGCGCGCTCGGCTTCGTGGACGACTACCTCAAGCTGTCCCGCCGCAACGTGAAGGGCGTCTCGGCGCGCAGCAAGCTGGTGATCCAGCTCGTGCTGGGGCTGGCGGCCGCCATATGGATCTCGTGGCTGACGCGCGGGCCGCTGAGCACCGGGCTGACGGTGCCGGTGTTCAAGGAGGTGCTGATCCCGCTCGGCCTGCTGTATCCCGTGCTGGGCATGCTGGTCATGCTGGGCAGCTCGAACGCGGTAAACCTGACCGACGGGTTGGACGGGCTGGCGATTGTGCCGACCATCATCGCGGCGGGCGTGTTCGCGCTGATCGCCTACCTCGTCGGCAACCGCATCTTCGCCGACTATCTGCAATTGCACCCTGTTCCCGGCGTGGGCGAGCTGGGCGTGTTCCTGGCGGCGCTCGTGGGCGCGGGGCTGGGATTCCTGTGGTTCAACGCGCCGCCGGCGGCGGTGTTCATGGGCGACACCGGCAGCCTGGCGCTGGGCGGCGCGCTCGGCGCGGTCGCGGTGGCGACGAAGCACGAGATCGTGCTGGGCATCGTCGGCGGCCTGTTCGTGGTCGAGACCGTGTCGGTCATCGTGCAGGTGTTCTGGTACAAGCGGACCGGCCGCCGGGTGTTCCTGATGGCGCCGCTGCACCATCATTTCGAGAAGAAGGGCTGGGCCGAGCCGACCATCGTCATCCGCTTCTGGATCGTCTCCATGATCCTGGCGCTGGCGGGTCTCGCGACCCTGAAGATCCGATGAGCGGGTTCGCGCCGGACCTGTTCGCCGGGCGCCGCTTCGCCGTGGTCGGCCTCGGCCGCAACGGGCTCCCCGCCGCGCGCGCGCTCTCGGCGATGGGCGCCGAGGTCGTCGCCTGGGATGACGGCGAAGCAGCCCGCGCGTCCGCCGGCAACCTCACCTTGCGCGACCCGACGCCCGGCATGGCCGCGTTCGACGCGCTCGTGCTGTCCCCCGGCATCCCGCATCGCCATCCCGCACGGCATCCCGCCGCCGCGGCGGCACTCGCGGCGGGCGTGCCGATCTTGTCCGACGCCGAGCTGCTGTTCCAGGCCGTCCGCCGCAGCGGGTCGTCCGCCCGCTTCGCCGGGATCACCGGCACGAACGGCAAGAGCACGACCACCGCCCTGCTCGCGCACATGCTCGCCGGCGCCGGCATCCCCGTCGCGGCCGGCGGCAATCTCGGGCCGGCGGCGCTCGCGTTACCATATTTGTTGAAGAACGGCGTGTATCTACTCGAAATGTCCTCATACATGCTGGAACGTCTCTCAACTATGCGGTTTAATGTCGCCGCAATGCTCAACCTCACCGCGGACCATCTCGACCGTCACGAAGGCATGGCCGGCTACATCGCCGCCAAGCGGGCCGTGTTCGACCGGCGGGAGCCGGGCGACCTCGCCGTGGTCGGGATAGACGACGAGGACAGCCGCGGGATGGCCCGCAGCCTTGGCGCCGTGACGATCTCGGGCTGGCAGCCGGCGGATGTGTGGTGCGACGGGTCCGTGCTGCGCGACGCCGCCGGGCCGTTGCTGGACATGCGCGCGGCGCCGGCCCTGCCCGGCGCGCACAACGCGCAGAACGCGGCGGCGGCGGCGGCCATGGCGTTGCGTCTCGGCGTGTCGCGCGCGCAGGTCGCCTTCGCCGCGGCGAGCTTCCCCGGGCTGCCGCACCGGCAGCAGCGCGTGGCGACGGTGGACGGCGTGGACTACGTCAACGACAGCAAGGCGACCAACGCGGACGCCGCCTCCCGCGCGCTCGGCTGCTACGGCCGGGTCGTGTGGATCCTGGGCGGCATCGCCAAGGCGGGCGGCATCGAGCCGTTGCGGCCCTTGCTGTCCCGGGTCGCGCACGCCGTGCTGATCGGGCGGGACGCGCCGGCGCTGGCCCATACGCTCGCGGACGCCGGCGTGCCGCACACTTTGGCGGGAACGCTCGACGCCGCCGTGCCCGAGGCCGCCCGTCTCGCCGCGCGCCGCTCCGCCCCGGTCGTGCTGCTGTCCCCGGCCTGCGCTAGCTTCGACCAGTTCACGGGCTTCGAGGCGCGCGGGGACCGGTTCGCCGAGCTGGTGCACGCGCTGCCAAGGCAAGGCGCGGCGCATGGGGAGGCCGCCTGATGGCCGCCCTCTCGCGCGCCGACACGTCGATCCTCGGCCGCTGGTGGTGGACGGTGGACCGCTGGACGCTGATGGCCATCGCGGTGCTGATCGGCTTCGGCTACGTCATGATGCTCGCCGCCTCCCCCGCGGTGGCCGAGCGCATCAACCAGTCGCGCGACATCTTCATCCTCAAGCAGGTCGTGTTCCTGACGCTCGCCGGGCTGACCGTCGTCGGCGTGTCGCTGCTCTCGCCGCGCGGGGTGCGGCGGCTGGCGCTCGTGGGCTGCCTCGCCGCCATCGCGCTCACGGCGGCGACGCTGGTGATCGGCGTCGAGATCAAGGGCGCGCGCCGCTGGATCAGCGTGCCCGGCATGACGATCCAGCCGAGCGAGTTCCTCAAGCCGTGCTTCGCCGTCGTCACGGCCTGGCTGCTCACCCAGGGTCGCGCCGGGCGGCAATGGCCCGGCATGCTCGCGGCCTGCGCCGTCTATGCCGGCATCGCGCTGCTGCTCAAGTCGCAGCCGGACGTGGGCATGCTCGCCGTCGTGACGGCCGTGTTCTTCACCCAGCTGTTCATCGGCGGGCTGAACCTGGCGCTCGTCGGCATCGGCGCGGGCGGGCTGGTGGCGGCGCCCTTCGGCGCGTTCTTCCTGTTCCCGCACGTGCGCAGCCGGGTCACGCGGTTCATGAATCCGGCCTCGGGCGACAGCTACCAGGTCAACACCGCGCTCGAGGCGTTCGGCAATGGCGGTTTGCTGGGGCGCGGGCCTGGCGAGGGCCGGGTCAAGGACGTGCTGCCCGACGCGCACGCGGATTTCGTGTTCGCCGTGATGGGCGAGGAGTTCGGGCTGGTCATATGCCTGCTGGTGCTGGGGCTGTTCGCCTTCATCGTGCTGCGCGGGCTGCTGCGGCTGCTGGCGGAGGAGGACCTGTTCGTCGTGCTCGCCTCCTGCGGGCTGGTCACCAGCTTCGGGCTGCAGGCCTTCGTCAACATGGCGTCCTCGCTGCACCTGATCCCGACCAAGGGCATGACCCTGCCCTTCGTGTCCTATGGCGGCTCCTCCGTGCTGGCCGTGGCGCTCGGCATGGGCATGCTGCTCGCCCTGACCCGGCGGCGCACCCGCGCGGACGCGGGCTGGGAGGGCGCGCGATGAGGGGACCCGAGGTGCGCCCGATCGTGATCGCCGCCGGCGGGACCGGCGGGCACTTCTTCCCGGCCGAGGCGCTGGCGATCGAGCTTGCCGCGCGCGGGCACCGCATCGCGCTGATGACGGATGCGCGCTCGGGCGGGCTAGGCTCGGAGGCGTTCGCCGGGCGCGAGACGTTCGTGCTGCGGGGCGCAGGCCTCGCCGGGCGCGGCGCGCTGCGGGCGGCGCGGGGTGCGCTGGCGCTGGCGGCCGGCACGGCGCAGGCGCGCGGCATCCTGGCGAAGCTGAACGCCGTGGCCGTCGTGGGCTTCGGCGGCTACCCCTCGGTCGCGCCCGTGCTGGCGTCCCGCCTGATGCCGCGCCGCCCGGCCGTGGTGCTGCATGAGCAGAACGGCGTGCTGGGCCGCGCCAACCGCGTGCTGTCCCGCTTCGCGGACCGGCTGGCGCTCGGCATGGCGGATACGACGCGGGTGCGCCGGCGCCACGGCGCCGTGCTGACGGGCAACCCCGTGCGCCCCGCCATCCGCGCGCTCGCCGGACGAGGCTACACGCCGCCCGCCGCCGACGGCCCGGTCCGCCTGTTAGTCATCGGCGGCAGCCAGGGCGCGCGCGTGTTCAGCGACGTGATGCCGCAGGCCGTCTGGTTGCTGCCCGTCGCGCTGCGCCGGCGGCTGCAGATCGCGCAGCAGTGCCGGCCCGAGGACCTGGAGCGCGTCCGCGAAGCCTATCGCGGGTTGGGCGTGGACGCCGAGCTGGCCGTGTTCTTCCCCGACATGGCGGAGCGCCTGGCCGCCGCGCATTTCGTGGTCGCGCGCGCCGGCGCCAGCACGGCCGCGGAGCTGTGCGTGGCCGGCCGGCCGGCGCTGCTGGTGCCGCTGCCGGGCTCGATCGACGCGCACCAGGTCTGCAACGCGATGGCCTCCGGCGCCGACAGGATCGAGCAGGCCGAGTTCGAGGACA
>JBBSIT010000113.1:0-9135 GCA_038231995.1 Acetobacterales bacterium
ATCACGCCGCCCCGGGTGCGGTGCATCAGCCAGCCTACATAGATGGCAAGCTGCGTCGCCTCGGGGCCGGGCAGCAGCGTGCAGTAGGAGAGGGCGTGCAGGAAGCGCGCCTCGCCGATCCACCGCTGCTCCTCCACCAGGATGCGGTGCATCACCGCGATCTGCCCGGCCGGCCCTCCGAAGCTGAGGCAAGCGATACGCAGCCACACCCAGAACGCCGCGGCCAGCGTGACGCCATGAGCGGGAGCCGCCTCCCGCCTGGCCGCAGGCGTCCCCCCGGGCCGAAGGGAGGCCTCGCTCATGCTGGCGCCCGTCCCGCGCGGGCCGGCGTCGCGGGCCAGTTGTGGGTCTCGTCGGTGGCGTCGCGGCACCAGCGGTAGAACGCGTCGTAGAGCGCCATCCCCGCATCGAGCTGGGCGAGGTCGTCGGCGTACATGCGCGACAGCCCGAGCGAGGCGGCGAGCAGCCCGGCCGCCTCCGGGGCGAGGTCGAGCCGCGCCGTGTCGGCCGCCCGCACGATCGTCGCCAACCGCTGCAACGGCTCGGTCGCGAGGCCGAACTCCGCCGCCATGACGTCGAAGGTGCACAGCGCGCCGCGGTGGCTCCAGGGCACGCCCTCCACGTCGAACGGCGTCGCGCCGAAGCGCTCGGCCACCCCCGCGACCTCGGATGGCGCGACGAACAGGAACACCGCCGCAGGATCGACGAAGCGGCGGATGAGCCACGGGCAGGCGATGCGGTCGATCTTGGGCCGCGCGCGCGTGACCCACACCGTGCGGCCGTGGGCATCCCGGGGCGGCAGCTTGGCGGCGGGCACCATCGGCAGGCTGGCCTGCGCCCACCCGAGCGCGCCGCCCTCCAGCGCATCGGCCGGGACGCCGGAATGCCGCAGCCAGGCCGCGGCGCCCTGGCTGAGCTTGAGGCCCTTCTGGCAGATCACGACGGCGGGGCGGCCGGCGAACTCGGGCGCCCACTCCGCCACGTCGCGGAACGGACGGCGCACTGCGCCGGGGATGAGGCGCGGGTCGCCCGCGAAGTCCTCGTCCGTGCAGACGTCGATGAGGGCCGGGCAGTCGGGCCGGCCGATCAGGCGGGCGAGCTTGTCGGCGGAGATCGTGTTGGGGAATGACATGACGCGTCCTTGCTGAAAGTCAGGACGCGATGCTTGGGCATGTCGCCTCGTGGGGAGATCGCGATCCCCATGCGCCGGACTCAACGAGCGCCGGGCGGCCTTGTCAAGCACTCCTTAGCTGTCCTCCCCCGTCCCGGGAGCGTCCAGGACCTCGCGCACCTTCGCGGCCAGCTCCTCGATCGTGAACGGCTTGCCGATGAGTTCGACGCCCGCATCGAGCACGCCGTTATGGACCACGGCGTTGCGCGTATAGCCCGTGGTGAACAGCACCTTGAGGTCAGGCCGGCGGCGGCGCGCCTCGTCCGCCAGCTTGCGGCCGTTGACGTCAGGCATGACGACGTCGGTGAACAGGAGCGCGATCTCCGGGTGGGCGTCGAGGAGGCGCAAGGCCGCGGCGGCGCCGTCGGCCTCCAGCACGCGGTAGCCGAGTTCGCCGAGCGCATCGGCGCTGAACTGGCGGACCGCAGGTTCGTCCTCGACGACGAGCACGACCTCCTGCTGCTCGCCGAGCGGCATCCCAGGCGCCGCATTGTCCTGGGCCCTGTCGCCGGCAGCGCCCAGCAGGCGCGGCAGGTACACCTTCACCGTCGTGCCCTGGCCGGCCTCGGAATAGAGCTTCACGTGCCCGCCCGACTGCTTGACGAAGCCATAGACCTGGCTCAGGCCCAGCCCGGTGCCCTTGCCCACGGTCTTCGTGGTGAAGAACGGATCGAAGGCCTTGGCGATGACCTCCTGCGGCATGCCCGAGCCGGTGTCGGTGACGGCGATGAGCACGTACTGGCCCGCGGATACGCCGAGATGGGCGGCGACGTAGCGAGCGTCGAGATGCGCGTTCTGCGTCTCGATCGTGAGCCGTCCGCCCTCCGGCATAGCGTCGCGCGCATTGACCGCCAGGTTGAGGATCGCGTTCTCCAGCTGGTTCGGATCGGCCTGCAGCCGCCACAGGCCGCCGGCGAGCACCGTCTCGAGCCGGACGTCGCTGCCGAGCGAGCCGCGGATGAGGTCCGACATGCCGGCCACGAGCTTGTTGGCGTCGATAGGCTCGGGGCGGAGCGGCTGCTGGCGCGAGAAGGCGAGCAGGCGCTGGGTCAGCAGCGCGGCGCGGCGGGCGCCATCCTTCGCGGCCTCGACGTAGCGGAGCGCACGGGCATCAGCGGCGCCGAGCCTCCGCCCGAGCAGGTCGAGCGAGCCGACCACGACCGCGAGCATGTTGTTGAAGTCATGCGCGATGCCGCCGGTGAGCTGGCCCACCGCCTCCATCTTCTGCGCCTGGCGCAGTTGCTCCTGCGCGCGCTCCAGGCCGATCGCGGCCGCCTTCTCGGCCGTCACGTCGCGGCCGTAGGCATAGACGAGATCGCCTTCGGCTGACGTGTTCCAGGAGATCCAGCGCGGGCTGCCGTCCTTGTGCAGGTACCGGTTCTCGAAGCTGGTCAGGTCGCGCCGCGAAGCCGCGTCGTCGAGGCCGTCCTGGGTCGGGGCGGCGTCGTCGGGATGGATGAATTCGAGGAAGCTGCGGCCGACGACCTCGCTCGCCTCATGGCCCAGCGTCGCCGTCCAAGCCGGGCTGACCGCGCGGAAGATGCCATCGGCGCCGACAACGACCAGCAGGTCGCGCGAGTTCTGCCAGATGCGGTCACGCTCGGCCGTGCGCTCGGCGACCCGGCGTTCAAGCAGCCGCTCGGCCTCGACCTACTCGCTGATATCGACGTTGGTGCCGAACCAGCGGACGGTCGCCCCCTGCTCGTCGCGGATCGGCACGACCCGCGTCAGGAAGGGGCGGAACGCGCCGTCGGCGCCTCGCAGCGGGAAGGTCATCTCGAACAGCTCGCCCGTCGCGATCGAGCGGCGCCAGCGCTCGACGATGCCGGGCAGCAGCTCGGGGTCATGGACCGACTCCCAGCCCCAACCCTCCTGGCTCTCGGGCGAGGCGCCGGTGTACTCGTACCAGCGGCGGTTGTACCAGAAGATGTGCCCGTCGGCGTAGGCCATCCAGCACAGCGCGGGGATGTTGTCGGCGAGCGCGTAGAACTCCTCGCCGCGCAAGCGCAGCGTCTGCTCGGCCATCCGCTGCTCGTGCACATCCTCGGTCGTGCCGTACCATCGGATGACGCGGCCGGCTTCGTCGCGGCGCGGATGGGCGCGTGAATGCATCCAGCGATGGCTGCCGTCGCGCATCCGCACCCGGTGCTCGATGTCGTAGGGTTCGCCCGTCATGCATGAGCGCGTCCAGGCCTCGACGGACGGCGCGAGGTCGTCGGGGTGGATCGCCTCGCCCCAGGTCCCCCCGAGCCCGCTCGTGCCGGTCCACTCGAACCAGCGCTGGCCGACACGATCGAGCTGGCCATCGGCGCCGGATGTCCAGACCGTCTGCGGATTGAACTCGACGGCGTGGCGGTAATGGTCCTCGCTCTCCTGCAAGCGGGCCTCGGCGTGCTTGCGCTCGGTCACATCGCGATAGAACACCGCCAGGCCGTCATCCGACGGGTAAGCCCGCATCTCGACCCACGCGTCGTGGCCGTCCGGCCAGACGTAGCGGTGCTCCAGGCTGACCGGGACCCGCTCGGCCATCGCGCGCTTATAGAGCTGGCCCACCTCATTCTGCTCGGAGCCGGGCCAAGCCTCCCAGTGTGTCCTGCCGAGGATCGCATCGCGGGAGCGCTTCTCCAGGCGCATGCCCTCGGCATTGATGGCGGCCACGCGGAAGTCGCGGTCGAGCAGCACGAAGCCTTCCGCCATGCCTTCGAGCACGCCGCTGGCCCGCGCCTCGGTCTCGCGCAACCTTCGCTTGACGAGCACCTCGCCCGTGGTTTCCGTGCAGGTGCAGAACAGGCCGGCGACCTCGCCGCTCTCGTCCCGCACCGGCGAGTAGGAGAAGGTGAACCAGGCCAGCTCGTCGAAGCCCGCGCGGTTTATGACGAGCGGCAAGTCCTCCTCATGGCTTGCCTGGCCGGCCATCGCGGCATCGACGAGCGGGCCGATGTCGGGCCAGACCTCCGGCCAGACGTCATGGAACCGGGCGCCGAGCGCATTCGGGTGCTTGGCGCCGAGGATCTCGATGTACGGGTCGTTGTAGACGAGGCCGAGCCCCTCGCCCCACGCGACGAACATCGGGAACTTCGAGGTGAGCAGGACGCCGACGATCGAGCGCAGCGACTGCGGCCAGGTCCCGGGATGACCGAGCGGAGAGGCCGACCAGTCGTGATCGCGCATCAGCGCACCCATCGCGCCACCCCCGGCCAAGAGGATCCGGACAGCCGGGTCATGGTTCGTCATCATCAGGTCGCGCGCTCGGCGTCGGCACAGGTCAGGAGCTGCAGACCCGCCCGCCCGACCTCGCTCGCGGTCCGGCGGCGCCCGGATGCGGCCTGCGCGTGGGCGAGATGCCGCAGCTCAGGCGTGAGGGAGACGGTCAGGGCATCATGAGCGGGCATGCAGCCATGCTAGACGCGGATCGGATAGGTGTGAACTGCTCACGCCCGCTCCACGCCTGAAGCAGGACCGCGTGGACGGGGGCGCATGCATTGCCGGTCCACGGATCACGCACTAGAGCATTTCGCATCCCGGTTGGGACGCGAAACGCTTTAGTCTTCTTTGGGCGAGCAGATTCACGCGGGTTGGCCGGGCCGCTGCCGCGTCCCGACCAACCCGCGATCTGCTCTAGCGCCGCATCACGCGATGGCAGGTGTCCGATACAGTATCCGTCCTGCCACGCGGATCTCGGCATCCACGAGGTAGCGCGCGACGGTGTCCAGGCAGACCTGCACCCCCAGCCCCGGCGCGTCCGGCGCCGTTACCTGCCCGGTCTCGTCGCGGGCGATCGGCGTCGTCACCAGATCCTGCGCCAGCGGCTTCGGCGCGAAGGGGAACTCGCAGATCTCGTGACCGGCCAGGCCGGCATAGGGCTGCAACGACGCGCTGAGCGCCAGATGCGAGGTAAAGGTGTGGTTCACGTAGGTGACGCCCTGTGCGACGGCGTAGTCCGCCACGCGCTTGGCCGGGCCGATGCCGCCGATGCGGCCGCAGTCGATCTGCACGAAGCCGATGCCGCCGTATCGGATCAGGTGCTCTGCCATGAAGGCGTTGTGCGCGCCCTCGCCGCCGGCCAGCTTCACCTGCGGGCTGCGCCGGGCCAGGGTCCCGTAGGCGTCGAGCGCGCTGGCATGGAACGGCTCCTCCAGCCACAGCGCGCCGGCTGCTTCCAGGGCGGGCAGGCGGGCAGCGGCCTGCTCCACGTCCTGGTTCCAGATCTGGCCGACATCCACCAGCAGGATCCCGTCCGCCTCCAACCCCTCGCGGGCGGCGTGGAAGTGGTCCGCGTCCGCGCGGACATCCTGGCCGATCGGGCCCCAACCGAACTTCACGGCGCGGAACCCGTTGCGCCGGGCCAGGCGGGCGGCGTCCAGCGTGGCTTGCGGCGTGTCGCCGAACAATTGGGAGGCGTAGGGCGTCTTTCCATAGGATCGGTCGTAGCCCAGCAGCCGCCAGACCGGCTCGTCGCGCATCTGGCCCAGCGCGTCCCACAGCGCCATCTCGATGCCCGACCAGGTATGCGCGGCCTGCAGCAGGTCCATGCTGTTGTATTCCACCTCGGCGGCCATGCGAGCGATGCTCTCCGGCCCATCGAGGCTGCGGCCCAGCACGGCCTCGCCCACCGGGCGGCAGACTCCGTGCGACATCGGGGTGACGAAGGCGGCGATGGAGGGCAAGGGCGAGGCCTCGCACTCGCCCCAGCCGATGCGGCCGCCCGCGGCGACGCGCACCAGCAGCGCGTCCTGGCTGCCGTCGGCCTCGGTCGTGACCTCCGGCATCGAGAGATAGAACAGGTCAACTGCCTCAATCCTCATAGCGCGGCTGCGCGCCGATATAGCGCTGCCTTGGGCTGGAAGGTGACGCCCTCATCCAAGGGGAACACCGGCCTGGCGCAGATCGTATGGCCCAGCGTGGGCAGGTTGGCCGAGGTGGCGCCGGGGATGTCGATGTTGAAATTCTTGTCCACCCAGGCGTCGTACATCGCGTACTCCACATGCGGGGATTTCACCACGATGGCGTCGAATCGGCGTGGATCGCAGCCATTGGCGAAGTAAAGCGCGCGGTCGAACAGGCTGACGCTGCGGCTCAGCACCACGGCGGTGACGTTGCCGATCTCCAGCACCGCCGTTGGCCCGGCGTCCAGCTTGCTGCCCATCGTCTCCAGCCGCGCCTGACCGTCCGACAGCAGCCGCACCCGGGCCGTCACCGGCAACGGGGTGAAGCGGCCAGGGTCGCAGGTCCCGCCGAGAGTGACGTCGATGGTTGCGCCGACGCCGGCCCGGTGGGCGGCCTGCGCCGCCGGCGCGTCCACGATCTGCAGCAGGACGCGCTTGGGGAACCCGGTCCCCAGCACGGTGCGCAGGATCAGGTTGGAATCGCCGGTAGCACCCGACGAGGTCGCGTCGGCGGCGTCGGTGAACAGCACCGGGCCGGCGATGGACTTCGCCTGCGCGATCGCCCGGTCCAGGCCGATGAACTTGCCCTGCATGCGGGCGCGGTTGGGCCAGAACTCCTCCGCCAGCCGGATCGCCTCGCGCTGCGCCGTGGCCTCGTCGCCATCGGTCATTACCAGGACCTGCGAGCACAGCTCCGGCACGTCGGTGAAGGGATTGCCGATCATCACCCCGGCGGCCAGGGCGGCGCCCTCGCGCTCCAGGCGCTGGCACTCGCGGATCAGGTCGCCGTAGCAGCCGGTGCGGGTGATCAGCTCGTCGCCGCGGACTAGGGCGGGGATCGTGACCCGGGCGATCACCGGGCGCGTCGGCGCGTCCATCAATCGCAGCAGCAGCCTGGCGGCGCGGGCGCCGGTGTCCGCGAAATCGACGTGCGGGTAGGTGTGGTAGATCGCCAGCCCGTCCACCTGGCGCAGCATCCGGTCGGTCAGGATGCCGTGCAGATCCAGCGAGATGACGATCGGCATCTCCGCGCCCGCCATGGCGCGGATTTCCGTCAGCAGCGCGCCCTCCGGGTCCAGCTCGCCGTCGGCCGCCATGGCGCCGTGCAGGGAGACATAGATCGCGTCTGTGCCGGGCAACGCGGCGCGGACCGCATCGAGCAGCTCGGCCTTGAGCCGGGCCCAGCCGGAGGCGGACAGCAGCCCGGCGCTGCCGGCGCGGGCGCTCATCGCCGGCGCCAGCGTCACGTCCGGCCGGCCTGCGAACACCGCCAGGGCGCCGCCGATCGAGGTATTCAGGCCGCGCTGCGCATACAGCTCCTCGCCGCGCTGGATGGCGAAGTTCTCGTACCCGGAGGGCAGCGGGTTGAACGAGGAGATCTCCTGCATGCACTCGACGATCATGATCCTGGGCATGGGGTCCTCTCGGGGGCGGGGAGCGTTCCGTCGGCGGCGCGGTGGCAGGCGGCCCTGCTGCCGCCGGCGAGCAAGGTCAGGGCCGGATCGACAGCCCGGCACCGCTCCTCCACGAAGGGGCAGCGCGTGGCGAAGCGGCAGCCCGGCGGGATCGCGAGCTGGCTGGGCACATCCCCCTGCAGGTGCTGCCGGCGCCTCGGCGCGTCGGGGTGCGCGGGCGGGATCGCGGACAGCAGCGCTCGCGTGTAGGGGTGCGCGGGGGAAGCGAACAGCGCGTCCGTCTCCGCCAGCTCCACGATGCGGCCCAGGTACATCACCGCGACGCGCGCGGAGATGTGCCGCACCACGGCCAGGTTGTGGGAGATGAACAGGTAGGTCAGCCGCAGCTCCTGCTGCAGGTCCTGCAGCAGGTTGACAATCTGCGCCTGCACGGAGACGTCGAGCGCGGACACGGTCTCGTCGCAGACGATGAAGCGGGGCCGCAGCGCCAGCGCCCGGGCGATGCCGATGCGCTGCCGCTGGCCGCCGGAGAACTCGTGCGGGTAGCGGTCCGCGGCGGCGTGCGGCAGGTGCACCAGGTCCAGCATGTCCAGCACGCGCTGGCGGCGGCCGGCGCGGTCGCCGATGCGATGGATGGCGTACGCCTCGGCGATGGTCGCGCCGATCGTCATGCGCGGGTTGAGCGAGCCGAACGGGTCCTGGAAGATGATCTGCATGTCCCGCCGCCGCCGGCGCAGCGCGGCGCGGTCCATGCGGGTCAGGTCCTCGCCCTCGAAGCGGACCGTGCCCGCGCTGGGCTCGATCAGCCGCAGCAGCAGGCGGCCGAGCGTCGATTTGCCGCAGCCGGACTCGCCCACCAGGCCCAGCGTCTCGCCGTCCCGCACGTCCAGGTCCACGCCGTCCACGGCGCGCACGCCGCCGAACGATTTCACCAACCCTGCGGCATCCACCAGGACGGTCATGCGGCGTAGCCGAACGGGCGCAGGCAGGCCGTATCGTGGCCGGGCTGCACCGGCCGCAGCGGCGGCGGAGCGGCGTCGCACACGTCCCGGCGGTACGGGCAGCGCGGGGCGAAGCGGCAGCCCGCCGGCATGGCGCCCACCGCGGGCACCGAACCGCCGATGGTCGCCAGCCGACCCCGAGCGCCGGTCACGCTGGGGATCGATGCGAGCAGCGCCTGGGTATAGGGGTGCTGCGGCGCGTCAAAGATTTGCCGCACCGGCGCCAGCTCGGCGACCCGGCCAGCGTACAGCACCAGCACCCGGTCGGCCAGGTCCGCCACCACGCCCAGGTCGTGCGTGATGAACAGCATGGACAGGCCGGCATCCCGCTGCAGGCCGCGCAGCAGGTCGAGTATCTGCGCCTGCACCGTCACATCCAGGGCGGTCGTAGGCTCGTCGGCGATCAGCAGGCGTGGGCTGGCGGCGAGCGCCGTGGCGATCAGGACGCGCTGCCGCATGCCGCCGGAGAGCTCGTGCGGGTAGGCCCGCATGCGCTGGGCGGCGGAGCGGATCTCCACGCGGCGGAACAGCGCCTCGGTTTCCCGCACGGCAGCGGCTCGGGACATGCCGCGGCGGCGGCGCAGCACTTCGGTCACTTGGTCGCCCACGCGCATCACCGGGTTCAGCGCGGTCATCGGCTCCTGGAAGATCATGGCGATGCC
>JBBSIT010000114.1:0-9126 GCA_038231995.1 Acetobacterales bacterium
ACAAGGTCGAACCGACCCGCGTGGGCCAGGTCACCGACTACGACAAGCTCGTGCTGACCATCGAGACCAACGGCGCCGTGACGCCCGAGGACAGCGTGGCGCTCGCCGCCCGCATCCTGCAGGACCAACTGCAGCTCTTCATCAACTTCGATGAGCCGCAGCTCGCCCGCGCCGACGACATCCAGGACGACCTGCCCTTCAACCGCAACCTGCTGCGCAAAGTGGACGAGCTGGAGCTTTCCGTCCGCAGCGCGAACTGCCTGAAGAACGACAACATCGTCTATATCGGCGACCTCGTGCAGAAGACCGAGCAGGAGATGCTCCGCACGCCGAACTTCGGCCGCAAGTCGCTGAACGAGATCAAGGAGGTCCTAACCAACATGGGCCTCTCGCTCGGCATGAGCGTGTCCGGCTGGCCGCCGGAGAACATCGAGGACCTGGCCAAGCGGCTCGACGAGCCGTTCTGAGCGAACTGTTGAGGGAATAGAGTCATGCGTCACGGTGTTGCTGGCCGTAAGCTGAACGTCACGTCAAGCCACCGGTTGGCCATGTTCCGCAACATGGCCGTGGCGCTCATCAAGCATGAGCAGATCACCACCACGCTGCCCAAGGCCAAGGAGCTGCGCCCGGTGGCCGAGAAGCTCATCACCCTCGGCAAGCGCGGCGGCCTGCATGCGCGCCGCCAGGCTTACGCGCAGCTTCGCGACCCCGTGATCGTCGCCAAGCTGTTTGGCGGCCTCGCCGACCGCTACCGCGCCCCGCCCGGCGGCTACACCCGCGTGCTCCGCGCCGGCATGCGCTACGGCGACGCCGCCGACATGGCCTTGATCGAGCTGATCGACCGCGACCCCGCCGCCAAGGGCCAGGACAGCGGCCCGCGGCCGGAGGTTGTGGCTGACGAGGACCAGCCGGCGAGCTGAGTCGCACAGAATCGCGTTGATTGCTTAACGGGTCGCCTCAGGGCGGCCCGTTTGCATTTGAGCCGCTCTGTCCGAATTTGGGCTGGCAACGCCTCACGACAGCAAATCGCTTCGTGCCGTCAAACGAGGCGAAATGGTGCCGGGAGTTGCGAGGCTGCGTCCCACCCAGGACGCCAGGCGCCCGACCCGTCCGGCGCAGTTGGGACCGAGCATGACGAAATGGTCCCAATCATAGTCCGACATCGCGTAGGCGATAGCGGCCCAGCCCTGGAAGCCTCGCTCCGGCGTGCAGGAGCGCAGCACCTCCCTCAGCAGCAGCAAGCGTCGGTCCGAGGCGATGGCGCCATGGCAGTGGATGTGCCGCCGCCGCCGGTTCGGCGCGGCCGCATCGATCCGCTGCTCCAGGGCCGCCCTGAACAGTTCGCACCAGTCTGGGCGATCGGTGGCGAGCAGGCCGGCGGCTTCGTGCAGCAGGTCGCGTACCGGCGAGGAGCAGCCCGCATCCATCGCGGCCTCCGCTGACGCGTCCTCGACCAGAAAGCGTAGCAAAGCGTAGCAGTGCCTGTTCCCGTCTTTCGGAGGCTGCGGCCATGGCGAGCGGGATGAAACGCTGCGGCGTCTCCCGCCGTCCCGCGGCCAGGTTGGCCGCAACGCCGCGCAGACGTTCGGTGATCCGCTCCCATCGTATCGCGGACTGTTGCGACGATGGTGTGGCCTTCATCGAGCCGCCGATCTGAAACAACCCGGTCCGGGTCATGTCAGCGTCCTATGAGATCGGGATTGAGCATGGCGCCAACATGGGACATGCGGGTGCCGCCTTCACCCTGGCCTGTATCTGGTACAGACACTATCTAACACCCATGCCCACCCGCCCCGCGACCAGCGAGCCCGCCGACCTGTTCGCGCCCGAACCCGGCACGGCCCCCGCCGTCAAGCCGCCCCTCGCCGCGCGCCTCCGCCCCGCCAGCCTCGCGGATGTAGTCGGCCAACCCACCCTGCTCGGCCCCGAAGGCGCGCTGACCCGCATGCTCGCCCGCGGCAGCCTCTCGTCCCTGATCCTCTGGGGTCCCCCCGGCGTCGGCAAGACGACCATCGCCCGCCTGCTCGCCGAGGCAGCCCTCCTGCACTTCGCCGCCCTCTCCGCCGTGTTCTCCGGCGTCGCCGACCTCAAGCGCGCCTTCGAGGACGCGGGCCGCCGCCGCCGGGCCGGGCAGGGGACGCTGCTGTTCGTGGACGAGATCCACCGCTTCAACCGCGCCCAGCAGGACGGTTTCCTGCCCGTGGTCGAGGAGGGCACCGTCGTCCTCGTGGGCGCCACGACCGAGAACCCCTCCTTCGCCCTCAACGGCGCGCTGCTCTCCCGCTGCCAGGTCCTCGTGCTCCATCGTCTCGACGCCCCGGCACTGGAAGAACTCCTGTACCGCGCCGAGGCCGACGCCGGCCGCGCAACACCCTTGCTGCCCGACGCCCGCGCCGCCCTCTGCGCCATGGCGGACGGCGACGGCCGCTATCTCCTGAACATGGCCGAGCAGGTCCTGTCCCTGCCGGCCGATATGCCGCCGCTCGACGCCGCCGCTCTGGCCGAGCTGCTGTCCCGCCGCGCCGCGCTCTACGACAAGGACCGCGACGAGCACTTCAATCTCATCTCCGCCCTGCATAAATCCCTGCGCGGCTCCGACCCTGACGCCGGGCTCTACTGGTTCGCGCGCATGGCGGCCGGCGGGGAGGACCTGCGCTACGTCGCCCGCCGCCTCGTGCGCTTCGCCTCCGAGGATGTCGGCCTCGCCGACCCGCACGCGCTGCCCCAGGCGCTCGCGGCGTGGCAGGCCTACGAGCGGCTCGGCAGCCCCGAGGGCGACCTCGCGCTCGCCCAGGCCGTCGTCTATCTCGGCGCCGCCCCGAAATCGAACGCGCTGAACGTCGCGGCCAGCGAGGCGCTCGCCGCCGCCCGCGCCACCGGCAGCCTGCCGCCGCCCGCCCACATCCTGAACGCGCCCACCATGCTGATGAAGCAGCTCGGCTACGGCGCGGACTACGCCTACGACCATGACGCCGAGGACGCCTTCTCCGGCCAGGACTACTTCCCCGCCGGCCTGCCCCGGCAAGCCTTCTACCGCCCGAACGACCGCGGCTTCGAGCGCGAGCTGGCCCGGCGCCTCGACCACTGGTCGCAACTCCGCGAGCAGCGAGGCCCGGGCGCATGAGCGCCCAAACGAAAGGTCGCGCATGACCGTTCAGACCCGCGATGTCACGGCGGACGAGGCCGACCTGCGCCTCGACCGCTGGTTCCGCCGCCACTTCCCCGGCGTGACCCAGGGCGCCATCCAGAAGCTGTGCCGAACCGGCCAGGTCCGCGTCGATGGCAAGCGCGTGGAAACCTCGGCCCGCCTGGCGCCCGGCCAGGTCATCCGCGTGCCGCCCATGCCCGCCGCACCGCCCAAGCCCGCCGCTCCCGGCCCCGACCCGGCGCTGCAGCGCGAGCTCGAAGGCATGGTGATCTACCGCGATGATCAGGTGCTCGTGCTGAACAAGCCGCACGGCCTGGCCGTGCAGGGCGGCCCTGGCATCACGCGCCACCTCGACGGCATGCTGGACGGGCTGCGCTTCGGCTCCCCCGACCGCCCCCGCCTGGTGCACCGCCTCGACCGCGACACCTCCGGCGCGCTGCTGCTCGCCCGCACGCCGGGCAACGCCGCCAAGCTGGCCGCGAGCTTCCGCAGCCGCGACGTGCGGAAAACCTACTGGGCCGTGGTCGCCGGCCGCCCCGTCCCGGTCGAGGGCCGAATCGACCTCCCCCTCCTGCGCTACACCGGCGCCCGCGGCGAACGGTCGATCCCCGCCGCCCGCGACGACGAGGAAGGCCAGCGCGCCGTCACCGACTACACGACGCTCGACAACGCCGGCCAGAAGCTTGCCTGGCTGGAGCTGTCGCCCATCACCGGCCGCACCCACCAGCTCCGCGTGCATTGCGTCGCCATCGGCGCCCCCATCGTCGGCGACACCAAGTACCACGAGCCCGACCAGAACGGCGCCGGCACGGCGCTGATCGAGGGCCTGTCGGACAAGCTGCACCTGCACGCCCGCGGCCTAGACCTGCCGCATCCCGCCGGCGGCCGGCTGCAGGTCGAGGCCGAGCTCCCGCCCCATATGCGCGAGACCTTCCGCACCCTGGGCTTCCACGCCGGCCCGCCGCGTCCGCCCGCGCGCCGATGACCCGGCGCGTCCTCCTCTCCCTCGCGGCTCTCCTCGTCCTCCTCGTGGCCGCCGCCGCCATCGCGGCCGCGAGCTTCGACCCGGACAGCCTCAAGCCCCGCATCGCCGAGGCAGTCCAGCGCGCGACCGGCCGCGAGCTGACCCTAGGCCGGCTGCGGCTCGGCTGGTCGCTCACCCCGACGCTCGTGGCCGAGGACGTGCACCTCGCCAACCCGCCCGGCTTCTCCCGCCCCGACCTGCTGCGCATCGCCCGCATCGAGGCGCGCGTGGCCCTGCTCCCCCTTCTGTCCCGCCGGGTCGAGCTCCGCAGCCTGGCGCTCGCCGGGCCGGACCTGCTGCTGGAGCAGGACGCCGCCGGCCAGCCGAACTGGCGCTTCGACCGGCCCACTCCCGCGCCCGCCCCGGCGCCAGCGGCCGACTCCGCCCCGCGTAGCCCAATGCAGATCGCCCTGCGCCGGCTGACGGTCGCCAACGGCCAGCTCGCCTTCCGCCGCGGCACAGCCGAACCGGTCGCCGTCAGCATCGGCAACCTCGCCGCCGATGCGGTGGACGCCAATGGTCCGCTGGTGGTCTCCGCCGACCTCCGCATCCGCGACGTGCCGTTCACCCTCCGCGGCACGACGGGCCCGGCCTCGGCGCTGGCCGATACCGCCCACCCCTGGCCCGTCCGCCTCCAGGCCTCGGCCCCGGGCCTGGACCTGCTGGCCGACGGAACGATCGGCCCCGGCGGCAACCTGCGCCTCGACGCGAAGGCGGCCGATCTCGCGTCGCTCACGCCGCTGACCGGCGCCCCGCTCCCGCCGCTGCGCGACGTCCAGCTATCGGCCCACCTGGTCGCCGGCGCACCCGCAGAAGCCTCCCTGCGCCTCGGCGCGTCCGACTTCGCGCCGAACATCCGCCTCGTGGGGATGGCTCTCCAAGCGCCCGCGCTGGACCAGCCGGTCACCCTCGAAGGTGCCGCCGAGCTGCACGGCAAGCGCGTCCAACTCTCCGGCTCGCTCGGCACGCCCGCGGCGCTGCTGTCCGGTAGCCCGTGGCCGGTCGATCTCCGGGCCGACGCCGGCGACGGCGCGTTCGCCTCCGCCCGCGGCACAGTGGCCGACCCACGCGTCCTCCGCGGCATCGACGTAGCCCTGTCCGCCCGCGTGCCGGACCTCGCTGCCCTCGGTCCCGCCTCCGGCGACCGCCTGCCCCCCTGGCGCAACCTCGCCTTCGACGCCCGCCTGACCGACCCGGCGGGCCTCGCCTCCGGCGTCGCCCTGCGCGCCATGCGCCTCGCCCTACCGCAAGGCGACCTCGCCGGCGACCTCGCCGTCACCTGGTCGCCCCGCCTCTCGCTCCGCGGCTCGCTGGTGTCCCAGCGGATCGACGCCGATGCGCTCCGCACGGCGCTGCGCCCTGCCTCGGCCCCGCCGCCGGTAGCGCCCGCATCCCCGGCCGCATCCGCCCCGCCCCGCGCGCGCCTGTTCACCGACGACGAGCTGCAACTCGACCCCCTGCGCCGAGCCGACGCCGACCTGAACCTCGAGCTGGCCGAACTCATCTGGCGCGGCACGACCTTCCGCGGCACGGCGACCCGGCTGCTGCTCCAGGCCGGCCGCCTGCGCCTCGACCCGTTCACGACCCAGCCGCCCGGCGGCCGGCTCTACGCCTCGGCGCTGATCGACGCCTCCCAGCCCCAGGCCGCGTTCGGCCTGCAGCTCCAAGCCCCTGGCATAGCGCTCGGGCCGCTGCTCGCCGCCCTCGGCCGGCCGGACGGCGGCAGCGGCGCCTTGCAGCTCGACGCGGAGCTGCAAGGTGCCGGCAACACGCCGCACGCCATCGCTGCCAGCGCGAGCGGCCACATCGGCGCATCGCTGGTGGACGGCGAGCTGGAAGGGGCGGTCCTGGCCGGGCTGGGCGAGGCGCTGCGGACGGCGAACCTGCCCGTCGATCTCGGCGGCCGCGTCCGGCTGCGCTGCTTCGCGCTGCGCGCGGACCTCACTGGCGGCCAGGTGAACCTCCGTGCCCTCCTGCTCGACACGACGCGCCTCCGCGTCGATGGCGCCGGGTCGATCAACCTCGCCGACGAGACCCTGGCCCTGCAGCTCCGCCCGTTGCTCCGCCTGGGCGGGACCGGGGTGGCGGTGCCGGTCCGGGTCGGCGGCACGCTGCTGGCGCCGCGCTTCGTGCTGGACGCCGGGTCGGGCCGCGTCGGCGCGGCCATCGGTGCGCTCGCGGCTGCGCCGGCCGATGACTGCGCGCCGCAACGGGCCCTGGCCCGCGACGGCCGGCCCGGTCCCGCAGCGGAAACGCCGGAGGCGGTGCGCCCGCTCCGTCCCGCTGACCTGTTGCGCAGCCTCATCCGCTGAGAGCCTGCTTGAGATATCGGTGGCTGAGGAGCGGCGAGGGACTTCCGGCGCTGGCGGTGCGGGCTGGCGCTGCCGATACTGGTTGTATCGGCGAGCCGGCCCGTGCCGTCAGCCTCGGCGCGCACCGCCGGGCCGACCCGCCCGACGTCTCAAACAGGCTCTGAGGACCCCGATTTGAAGCGCTTCTGGACCGATGCCACGGTGGCGCCCGCCGAGGGCGGCCTCACTGTCCTCCTGGACGGCAAGCCCATGCGCGTCCCGGGCGGCCTGCCGCTCGTCCTGCGCCATCCCGCGCTGGCCGACGCAGTGGCCGCCGAGTGGCGCGGCGCCGGCGCTGCCCCAGGCGGCGAGATGAGCATGGACGACGTCCCGCTCACCCGCCTCGCCGGCACCGCGCAGGAACGCATCGCGCCCGACCCCGCCCTGGTCATCGACGCGATCGCCCGCTACGGCGAGACGGACCTGCTATGCTACCGCGCCGAGCGCCCGCGTAAGCTCGTGCAGCGCCAGTCCCGCGCCTGGCAGCCCTGGCTCGACTGGGCCGAGCGTACCCATGGCGCCCGCCTGCGCCCCACCGCCGGCATCGTCCACGTCCCGCAGGACCCGGCCGCCCTCGAAGCACTCCATCGCGCCGTCGCGGCCCAGACGCCGGACGTGCTCGCGGGCCTCGGCATCGCCGTGCCCATGCTGGGCAGCCTCGTCCTCGGCCTGGCCCTGGCCGACGGCGCGCTCGATGCTGGCATGGCCGACACCCTGGCCAACCTCGACGAGTCCTTCCAGGCGGAGCAGTGGGGCGAGGACGCCGCCGCCGCCGCGCGCCGCGCCCACATGGCGGCCGAGCTCGCCCTCGCCGAACGCTTCATCCGGCTGAGCCGGGGGTTCGCATGACGGCGAAGCGGATCGTCATCACCGGCCGCGTGCACGGCGTCGGCTACCGCGACTGGATGACCTCGATGGCCCAGTCCATGGGCGTGTCCGGCTGGGTGCGCAACCGCGCCGACGGCTCGATCGAGGCGCTGGTGCAGGGTCCGACCGCCGTGGTCGAGGAACTCCTGCGCGCCTGCCGCCGCGGCCCCCGCGCCGCCCACGTCGAATCGATCGCAGAGGAACTGACCGAGGAGGAGGCCCCGCCCGGCTTCCAAAGACGCCCAACTCTTTAATTCTCGAGCCGCTCGAACGCCTCCAGGAAGAAGTCCCGCCCGCCGAAATTCCCCGACTTCAGCGCCAGCAGCAGCGGCGTCTCCCCGCCTTCCGCATACGTCCAGGGCACCCCCGGGTCGATCTCCGCGCCGATGCGCAGCCGCTTGACACCAAGCCGCCCGACCACGGCGCCGCTCGTCTCGCCCCCCGCCACCACCAGCCGCCGCACGCCTCGCGCCACCAGCCCGGCCGCCACCGTCGCCAGTGCGTCCTCCACCAACGCGCCCGCCGCCTCGCGCCCCAATTTCGCCTGCAGCGCCTGCACCCGCTCCGGCACGGTCGAGGCCGCGATCACCACCGGCGCCGCCCCCAGCTTGCCCTCGGCCCAATCCAGCGCCTGCCGCGCCAGCGCCGCCGCATCGGGCGTCGCCAGCGGATCGAGCTCCAACGTCGGCACCCGGTCCCGCGCGCTGCCGAGCTGGAACAAGGTCGCCCGCGAGCACGACCCGGCAAGCACGGCGGCATGCCCCGGCACGTCCGGCAGCCGCCCCGCGTCGTGCTCCCCCAACAGCCCGGCCCGGCGAAAATTGCCCGGCAGCCCCATCGCCACCCCCGACCCGCCGGTGACGAGCGCCTGTCCGTCCGCCGCCTCGCCGATCGCCAGCAGGTGCGCGTCCGTCACCGCGTCGATGATGGCGTAGCGCCGGCCCTGCTCCTTCAGCGCCGTCATCGCCGCCCTGATCGTCGCCGCCCCGCGCTCCACCGTCGCGAACGGCACCAGCCCTACGGTGCCGTCCGTCTGCCGCGACAGCACCCGCACCAGGTTCGCGTCGCGCATCGGCGTCAGCGGATGGTCCTGCATCCCGCTCTCGTTCAGCAGCGCGCCGCCCACGAACAGGGTGCCCTGATACACCGTGCGCGCGTTGGCGGGGAACGCCGGGCAGGCAAGGGCGAAGCCGCAGCCCAGCGCGTTGATCAGCGCGTCGGCGACCGGGCCGATATTGCCCTCATCCGTGCTGTCGAACGTCGAGCAATACTTATGGAAGAACTGCCGGCAGCCGGCCTCCTGCAGCCATCGCAGCGCCGCCAGGCTCTCCGCCACCGCCTGACCCGGCGGCGCCGTGCGCGACTTCAGCGCGACGACCACCACATCCACGTCCGGCGCCGGGTCGCCCGCCTCCGGCACGCCGATGAGCTGGACGGTGCGCATCCCCTGCCGGACCAGGGTGGAGGCGAGGTCGGTCGCGCCCGTGAAGTCGTCGGCGATGCAGCCTAGCAGCGGCATGTCAGGGCTCCCGGATGCTCTCGGTGAACAAGGCAGCCTGCGCGGGCCAGCCCGGCAGCGCCTGCCCGGCCAGCCAGGCGGCGTCGGCCATCGCGGCGCGCAGGCCCGTGTCGAAGATCATGCGGCGCAGGCACTTGGACAACGCGGCGTCATCGCCCACCAGGCAACTCGTGCCGCCTCCAGCCGGCAACAACTCGGCGCAAGCGCCCGTGGTCGC
>JBBSIT010000115.1:0-9113 GCA_038231995.1 Acetobacterales bacterium
CCACCCGGCACTACGCTGAGACCACCGCCGCCACGCTCCAGCGCCGGTTCGACCAGCTGACCGACCCGGCCGCTCACACGCTGGTCGCCAGCATCCAGCGGCAGCGCGGTGACGACGCCGCCCTGCTCGCCGCCGACCTACTGGCCCGGCGCCGGGCGGAGCAGGTCACCACTGCTGGTGCATGAGGTCGAGGTGTTCACCGCTCCGGAACCGGGCCCGTTCCCATCAGTCGTGACATCAGCCGCCATTTCGGGTGGCGAGGGGTGCGATCTGGGCTGAACTGCCCATTACGATGGAAAATAGAGGCTTACAGACAGCCAATTTCGCCAGCTCCTGCGTGGGTGTCAGGTTGTGGAACTGCCCAGAACAGCTATTTCGGGCAGTCCCGGATAACCTGGGCCGAGCTGAAACTGAGCAATTTCAGGCACATCCCTCAGGCCGTCCGAAATGGCGGCTCGTGACAGCGCTGTTGGGTCGGGGCCAAGGTCGGTGCTCAGCGCGCCGCCGCAGCAGGAACACTGGCCGGGACGGTGATCGACGACCGCGTCGGGCGTCTCGCTCATCACCCGGCTATGGCCTTCATGGCCCGGCTTGGCCCCGCCAGGTTTGGACTGCTCGCGCCGCTCCTTGCGATCGCTCGAAGGTGGTTTGGACGAGGTGCGCGAGGTCTTCCCAGGGCGCTGCAGCCGCAGCACCAGCTCGATCAGCTCCTCACGGCTCAGCCGCTCAAGATCGCTGCGTCCCATGCCTCATCGAATCAGCAAAGCCGATCCGCCGCAAGCGCGTGGGTAATTACCAGTTAAGTGCAGCGTCTCAGGTAATGTACAATGCATAAACGCCTGAGAAGGCTCAATATACGTTCTTACAATTAAGTGCAGCGTGACACCCGGCTCAGTCACCGCAACGGGACGACGGCTTAGCTTTGGACCAGCCCGAACTGCCGGGCCAGCAGCACCATGGCCTCCATCATCATGTGCGCGCACAGGTGCGCCGCCATGTCGTTCACGTCCTGCGGCGGGCTGACCGTGTTGAAGTCGGCGGCCACGATCCGCAGGCCGGTGAGCGTCCGCAGCAGCTCGATCCCTTCCCGCGCCGTGAGGCCGCCCCAGGTCGGCGTGCAGACGCCGGGCGCGACGGACGGGTCGAACACGTCCATGTCCCAGCAGAGATACACCGGCCGGCCCGCCACCACGTCGCGGAACTCCGCCATCGTCTGGGCGAAGCCGCGGCGCACCAAGTCCTCGGCCGTCACGACGCGGAAGCCGAGGCCGTGCGCGTGGTCCAGCACGCCGGCGCAGTAGGTGAAGCCGCGCACGCCGACGTGCCAGGAGCGGGACGCGTCCACCAGCCCCTCCTCGGCCGCGTTGGTGAACTGGGTGGCCGCGTTGTAGCGGTCGTCCGGCGTGTAGGGGTAGGCATCGGTGTGGCTGTCGACGTGCAGGGCTACCAGACCCGGATGGCGTCGCGCCGCGGCGCGCATCAGCGGAAGCGACACCGACCCGTCGCCGCCTATGCCGACCGGCACGGCGCCCGCGTCGAGGATGCTCCCGGCCGCCGCCTCGATCCGCGGCAGCGCGTCCTCGATCCGGCCCGGCGTCAGCACGACGTCCCCGCAATCCACCGCGCCCAGCAGCGACAGCACGTCCACGTCGGCGAGCGTGGGGTGGTAGCGTCGGATCAGCCGCGACATGCGGCGGACCTGCACCGGACCCTGCCGCGCGCCCACCCGGAACGGATGCGTGCCGCAATCGAACGGCACACCCAGCACCGCGGCGCGGCAGCCCGTTCCCGGCGGCCCGGCCGGCAGGCCCATGAAGGTCTCGGGCGGATGGAACAGGGGCTCGGTCATGACGGCTCCGACTGCAGCAGGTCGAACGCGGTCAGCGCGTGCACGCGCGCGACCTGGTCCAGCTCGTCGAGCGACACCCACTCGTCCGGCCCGCCCATGCCGTGCGGCGTCGGGCCGTACACGACCGTCGGCAGCCCGGTGCCGCGGAACCAGCGCGCGTCGGAGCCGCCGACCCGCATGTTGACCGCCACGGGCGCGCCGGTGACCTCCTCCGCCACCGCGGCGCAGCGCCGCACCAGCTCGCAGCC
Source organism: Acetobacterales bacterium (assembly GCA_038231995.1). Taxonomy (GTDB): domain Bacteria; phylum Pseudomonadota; class Alphaproteobacteria; order Acetobacterales; family Acetobacteraceae; genus JBBSIT01. The sequence goes on from JBBSIT010000115.1 coordinate 2,098, forward strand.
GGGGTCGGTGTAGTTCGGCTCGAACCGGCGCAGCACGCGGTAGGTGACGCCGGGCAGGTCGAGCGCGCGCGCCATCGCGGCTTCGGCATCCGCGGCCGACACGCCGACGGGCAGCCGGATGTCGACCCCGGCGTCTGCAATGGCAGGGACGAGGTTGGGCGACGTGCCGCCCCTGATCCGGCCCAGGTTGACCGTCACCTTGCCGAGCACCTCCGCCTCCCCCGCGCCGGCCAGCGCCTCCGAGATCGCGCGCGACCCGGCGATGGCGGCGCTGACGACCTCCGGCGCGTGCACCGCCAGGTCCCGCAGCGTCGAGAGCCGGTCTAGCGCCACGCGCAGCCGGTCGATCGCGTTGTCGCCGAGATGCACGTGGGCGCCGTGCGCGGCCCGGCCCACCGCCTCGATCTCGATCCAGAGGAACCCTTTCTCGCCGAAGCGCAGCACCCGCGGCGACCCGGCGTCGCCGATGATCACTGCGTCGCCGACCGCGTGCGGCACCCGGTCCATTAGCCAGCGCGTGCCGAGCGGACCCATGGTCTCCTCGTCGCCCGCGAGCGTCAGCACCGCCTCTCCGCGCCAGTGCGCGCGCGCCTCCGCGAGCGCCGCCAGCGCCGCCATGCTGGCCGCGATGCCGCCCTTCATGTCGGCGCCGCCGCGGCCGTAGAGCCGGTCGCCGCGCAGCTCGCCCGCCGGGTCGGCCGTCCAGGCAGAGGCGTCGCCGACGGGGTAGGTGTCGAGGTGCCCGTTGAGCACCACGCGCCGGCCCGGCCCGGCGCCATGCACGCGGGCGACCAGGTTGGTGACGGTGTCCGACGCCGCGTGCAGCTCGATCTCGGCGCCGGGCACGGCGCCCTGCAGCAAAGTGACGGCGGCCTCGGCCACGGCGCGCGTGTCGCCGGGTGGGTTGGGGGACGGCACGGCCACCAGGCGCAGCGCGAGGTCCGCGACCTGCGCGCGCCGGCTGCGGCCGACGGCGTCACGCGCGCTATCGGCGCGCAAGATGGCGCTCCCAGACCCGGATGGATTGGCTGAGCGGCCAGCAGATCGCGAAGTAGATCAGGGCGATGAAGGTGAAGATCTCGAGCGGACGGAACGTGCTGGACGACAGTTCCATGCCCCGCCGGGTTACCTCGCCGACCGAGATGACGGCGGCGAGCGAGGAGTACTTGATGAGCTGCACGAAGTTGGCGGCGAGCGGCGGCAGCACGAGCCGCACGGCCTGGGGCGCCACGATGCGCGAGAAGGCCTGCCAGGGCGACAGCCCCAGCACCTGCGCCGCCTCTCGGTGGCCGGCCGGCACGGCCTGGATGCCGGCGCGGAACACCTCGGCGATGAACGCTGAGGAATAGACGGACAGCCCGATCACGCAGGCGCTGAACGCGTCGAGCCGCACGTCGAACAGGATGGGCACGACGTAGTACACCCACAGCAGCTGCACCAGGACAGGCGTGTTGCGGATCACCTCGCCGAAGCCGGTCGCAACCGCCCGCGCCGGCCAGAAGCGCGACGCCGCCAGCACGGCGATGAGCATCCCGATCGCCGTCGCGATCAGCAGCGTGAGCGCCGAGATCACCAGGGTCGTCTGCACGCCGGACATCAGGAAGCCGAGATTGGCCGGGATGATGTCCCAGCGGAAGCGGTAGCCTCCCACTGGATTACTGCACCACGATCGGGCCGAGCCCGTGCTTCGCCGCGGCCGCCGCCAGCCGTCCGTCCAGCTTGATCGTGCTGACGAACAGGTTGACGTAGTTGAGCCATATCTGGTCGCCCTGCGGCACCACGTAGGCATACGGCGTGACCGCGAGCTTCTCCGGCGGCAGCAGGTAACGGGTGCCCTCGAACTCCTTGGTCATGCGCAGCGCGGAGGGGAAGTCGGTCATGATGACGTCCGCGCGCCGGGACATCAGCTCCGCCTGCGAGGTGGCGGGCGGGGCGACTGCGGTCAGCGTCGCGTTCTTGAGGTAGCCCCGCATGAACGGCTCGATATAGCTGCCCAGCGTGGTGACGACGCTCACGCCCTTCTTGTCGATGTCGGCCCACTCCTTCACCGGCCCGCCGTCGCGGATCACGGCATAGACGTTGGTCACCAGGTAGGGCTGGCTGAACTCGACCGCCTGGGCGCGCTTCATCGTGGCGCCGACGCCGAACATGCCGATCTCGCACTTGTTGGCCTGCAGGTCGGCGACGAAGGTGCCGAAGCTGGTCTCCACGTATTCGAGCTTCACGCCGAGGTCCTTGGCGAACTCCTTCGAGAGGTCGGCGTCGATGCCGTCCAGCTCCCCCGTCTGCGGGTTGCGCATGGCAATCGAGTAATAGAGCGGCCAGATGCAAACGCGCAGGCGGCCCGCCTTGGTCACGTCGTAGAGCCGCGACTGGGTCTGCTGCGCCGCCGCCCCGCCGTTGAGGCCGATCGCCAAGACCCCGATCGCCAAGCCCGCCAGAAGCTTCCGCATGTCGTCCTCCGTGTCGTGTTGCCGGTTAGACCGCTTTCCGATCGGCTTCGATCGGAAGTAGCGGGCTGTCTTCGTATACTGCTCAGTCCTCGAACTGCGCCAGGAAACGCCTGGCCCGCTCCGTTTCGGCCGCCTCGAAAATCCGCTCGGGCGGCCCCTGCTCCACCACCGCGCCCCGGTCCATGAACACGACCCGGCCTGCGACCTTGCGGGCGAAGCCCATCTCGTGCGTCACGACCATCATGGTCATCCCCTCGGCGGCGAGGTCGCGCATGACGAGCAGCACCTCGCGCCGCAGCTCCGGGTCGAGCGCGCTAGTCGGCTCGTCGAACAGCAGCACGGCCGGGTTCATCGCGAGCGCCCGCGCGATCGCCACGCGCTGCTGCTGCCCGCCCGACAGACGCGCGGGGTAGGCGTCCCGCTTGTCCTCCAGGCCGACCTTGGCCAGCAGCCGCTCGGCATCCGCCACCGCCTGGCCGTGCGGGACGCCGCGGGCGCGCATCGGCGCCTCGATCACGTTGCCCAGCACTGTCATGTGCGGCCAGAGGTTGAACTGCTGGAACACCATGCCGATCTCGGCGCGCACCTCGCGGGCGGCCCGGCGCACGGCAGCGTCCGGCCGGGCCTGCGACACGACCTGCCCGCGCATCCTCACCCGCCCCTCGGCCGGCGTCTCCAGCAGGGCCAGGCAGCGCAGCAGGGTCGTCTTGCCCGATCCGCTCGGCCCGATGACGCAGACCACCTCGCGCTCGGCGAGCGCCAGGTCGACGCCGGTGAGGACCCGCGCCGCTCCGAACGTCTTGCCCAAGCCCTCCGCCGCGAGGATCGCACCCGCCATGCCCAGCTCCGAACCCCCTATCCCACAATCCATAAGCAAGAGTGATGCCATGTCGGCCCATCACAGCATCGCGCAGCCGCGATTGGCCTCCAGCACCGCCGTCCCGTATCATTCTCAGCTATGGACCTGCGCCAAGTCGAGATGTTTGTCGCCATCATGGAGCGCGGATCGCTGACCGAGGCGGCGCGATCGATCGGCGTGACCCAGCCAGCCGTCAGCGCCGCGCTGGCCCGGCTCGAACGCCATCTCGGCTTCGCCCTGTTCCGCCGCGAGGGCCGGCAGGTCATCCCGACCGCGGAGGCGTTGCTGCTGCATGGCGAGGCGATGCGCGCGCTCGCCGGCGTGTCCCAGCTCGATGAGGCCGCCGCTGGCATCTCGGCAGCCCAGCGCGGCCATCTGACCATCGCCAGCAATCCCGGCCCCGGGATCGCCTGGCTGCCGCGCATCGTCGCAGGCTTCCGGGCGGATCGGCCCGACGTGACCGTGCGATTCCTCACGCGCAGCTCGCGCGAGGTGCGCGACCTCGTCGCGGCGCGCGCGTTCGACCTCGGCATCGCCGAGCCGCCGTTCGACCGGGGCGACGCGGTGCTGCGCCGTTACCGCTTCGCTGCCGTCGCGGTGCTGCCGGCCGCGCACCCGCTCTGCGCCCATGAAGCGATCACGCCCTGCCTGCTGGATGGGCAGGATTTCGTGGCGATGCTGCCGGGTCACGGCACGACGCCGGCGCTCGCCCGCGCGTTCGAGGGCGCCGGCGCGCAATGGCGGGTGGTGGCGGAGTGCGAGTTCTTCGCCACCGCCCTCGGCTTGGCTGCCCACGGTGCCGGCGTCTGCGTCGTGGACCCGATCAGCGCCGCCGAGGCCGCTGGACCGGCGGTGGCGGTCCGGCCGTTCCGTCCCGTGATCCCCTACGAGGTCGCCGTGCTCCGCCCGGCCCGAGGCATGTCGCGCCTGGCCGAGGAGTTCGCGGCCGCGGTGGGCCGCCACGTCGCCCCGTTCCTCGCCAAGGAGACCACCGCATGAGCCTTCCGCCCGAGATCGTCGCCCGCCTGCTCGCAGATCCGGCGCTGCCCGGCGAGTTCGCCCAGCTCTGCGACTGCGGCGGGCGCCGTGCCGGCACGCCGTCGGAGCAGGCGGCACTGAGCCTGCTGCGCCGGCTCGGCACTTCCGCCACGGGCCGCGACCCTGTCGTGTTGCCGACCCCCTATGCGGGCTGGGATGCATCCGAGGCGTCGTTGCACCTGGTCGAGGCCATTCGGAACGTGGCGCTGCCATGCCTGCCGCTGCTCCGCTCCGTCTCGACGCCGGATGGCGGACTCGAAGCGGAGGTGCTGCCGGTCGGGCGCGGGACGGAGGAGGAGTTCGCGGCGGCGGATGACGCGCTGCGCGGCCGGATCGCGCTGGTGCGCCATGAGTACATGTTCGCCGCCGGGCACGTGCACCGCCGGCGCAAGTATGGCTGGGCGCTCGAGCGTGGCGCGGCCGGGTTCCTGATCGAGGGGCCGTTGCCGGTTGCCGCCGTCGCCGGCTCGACTGGCCGCGGCGGGGAGGCGGGCATCCCCGCGCTGGGCGTGTCGCCCGAGGCGGCGGCGCGGCTGGCCCCGCGAGGCAGTGTCCTATCCCGCGCCCGCATCGTGCTACGAGCCGAGGAGCAGGATGCGGCAACCGAGACGATCCTGTTCGATGTGCCCGGCGAAGGTGCAGGGTGGGTGGTGCTGAGCGCGCACCTGGACGGGCACGACCCGGCCGAGAGCGCCATGGACAACGCATCCGGCGTCGCGGTCGCGCTGGCGGTCGCCCGGGCACTCGCACCGTATGCCGGCCGCTTCCGCCGCGGCCTGCGCCTCGCCCTGTTCAGCGCGGAGGAATGGGCGCTGACCGGCTCGCGCACCTACCTCGACGGCTTGCCCCGGGATGAGCGCGATGCCATCGCGCTGAACGTCAACCTGGACTCCGTGGCCGGCGCCGGGCGGCTGACGGCGCTGTGCAGCGGATTCCCGGCGCTTGGCGGGTTCGTGCGCGACGTGTCCGCGCGCGCCGGGCTGCCCGTGGGCGTGCACATGCCGCTGATGGAGAACTCCGACCACGCGAACTTCGCGGCGCACGGCATCCCCGCCCTGCGGCTCGTGGCCGGGTTCGATGAGCCCGGCTCGAACCTGCGCCATGTCCTGACCGCGGCGGATACGCGCGACAAGGTGGCTGTATCGGAGCTGCGCGTGTCCTCGCTCGCCGCTGCGGCCCTGGTCTGGCAAGGTCTGACCGCGCCATCCGAAACGCTCGCTCACCTGCGGTGAGGACGCTCGGCGCCCTCAGCCGAGCACGGCGAACACATCAATCTCCATCAGGAGCTCGGGCGCGGCCAGACCCTTGACCACCAGCTCGGTGGCCGGCGCCGGGTGGTCACGGAACGCCCGCAGCACCGCACAGCGCACTGGTGCGAGATGGGCGCGGTCCGTCACGTAGGTCGCGATCCCCACGGCGTGCTGCAACCCGGCCCCGGCTTCGGCCAGCAGGACGCGGACGTTGTCCAGCGCCTGCTCGGCCTGCGCCGCCGGGTCGTTCAGGCCGGTCATCCCGCCGTCCAGCGCCCCACCCGTCTGACCGCGGAGGAAGATGCGCCGCCCAGCCACCACCACCTTGCAGAAGTCGCACTCGAACGCCTGGCGCGTCAGGCCGTACGATGCGTCCGTGGAGCGGTAGCGGCGCAGGCGGAGGTGCGGCTCACCACTCTGCCGCACGGCCCAGGCGTCCAGCTGAAACAGAGCGTCTGGGTCCTGCAATCCGGGGACGATCAGCCCGGTGCTGACGGGAAAGACGCCGGCCAATTCCTCTCCGAGGACAGCATACACAGCCTGGCGGTAGGCCCGGTCGGTGATCTGCATCGTGATCTTGCAGACATCGTGCAGGTCCCCGCCGCCCGCCTCCAGAGCCGCGCGCAGGCCGCCGAACACCGCCCGGGCCTGCTGCGCCGCCGCCGCCGGCGTGTGCCCGTGGACGCGGACGGATCGCGCCGCGTCCGGGTCGGTCAGCCCACCCAGGAACAGGTCGCGGCTGCCCGGCATCGCGGTCAAGCATCCTCGGCGGGGATCACGGCGTCGATGTCGATCTCCACCAGCATCTCCGGCCGCGCCAGGCCGTTCACGATCAACCCGGTGCCGACCGGTGCGATGCTGCCGAGGTGCCGGCCTACGACCTGATACACCGGCTCCCGCCAGGCGCGGTCGGTGATGTAGGTGGTGATCTTGCAGATGTGCTCCATCCGCGCGCCGGCCTCCTCCAGCAGAACCTTGACGTTGCGCATGGCCTGGTCGGCCTGTGCCGCCGCGTCGCCGAGGCCGACGAAGTCGCCGTCAAGCGTGAAGCCGGTCTGGCCGCGCAGGAACACTAGGTTTCCCGCCCGCACCGCCATGCACATCTCGTTCGTGATCTGGTTGTCGTAATACGGGCCGGTGTTGAACCTGCGGAACCGCTGATGAGCCATGCGTCTCTCCTAATGCTGCGGGACGAGCAGGGGCGGCGCGTCCGCCAGCTCGGCCAGCGGGATGTGGCACAGGATGCCGTGCCCGGCGCCGGCGTCCCGCCACGGCGGCGGGGTGGCGTCGCACACCGGGCCGATTTTGCGCGGGCAGCGCGCGGCGAAGCGGCATCCGGCGCCGGCGGGTGCTGCGCCCGGATCGCCCGCCAGCCGCACCCGCCTTGCCCCGCCCCGGCGCGCGCCGACGACGACG
>JBBSIT010000116.1:0-9065 GCA_038231995.1 Acetobacterales bacterium
CGAGGACCTGACCCGGCGCGTCGCCGCGTTCGAGGCGCAGGTCAACCGGGATGCTTGCGCCGTCGCCGATCGCCTCTGGGTCAAGGACCACCTCGATCCCGAGGAGGAGAAACTACGGGTCTCAAGCTAGACGTGGTTTAAATCGGATCCAACCCCGGACTTTTGCCCCGGTTACTGTTCTACGGCTCCACCGGCGCGCTGATCTACGGGGACGGCAGCCCCGCACGCAACCCGGCGCTGCTGCTTGCCTATTCCTGGCTCAGCATGGCGACATCGGGTTCGCCGGACCTCGGTTGAAGCCGGCCGGCCCCTACATGCTATATCTCGACAGCCTGCAGTATACGCTAGGCGTGGTGCTGACGGGACTGTTCGGCTTCGTGCTGGGCAATCGCATCAGACGCTGACGTCTCAGGCCGGGACGCCCCGCGCCTGCAACAAGGCCTCCATCTGCGTCAGCAGTTTGCCGAAATCCACCGGCTTCGGATGGTAGTCGTCGCACCCGGCGCGCAACACCTTCTCACGGTCGCCCGACATAGCGTGCGCCGTGAGTGCGATGATGGGAATCCCGGCCGTCTCGGGCGCCGCCTTCAGCATCCCCGCGACCGTCCAGCCGTCCAGGATCGGCAGGTTCATGTCGAGCAGCATCACGTCAGGTGCATCCGCCCGGGCGCGGTCCAGCCCTTGCTGCCCATCAGTGGCCAGCAACACATCAAACCCGCGGCGCTTCAGTCGACGAGACAGGAAATCCCAGATTTCCTCATGATCCTCGACCAGCAATACCTTAGCCATGCGTATCTCCTGGCCCTCGCCCGGCCTCTGGTAACTCCGACTTCTCGTCGGGAGCGGACATGGCAGAGATGCGGTGCGTGGTGCTGGCTGCAACCTTGCGCACCTCGGCCATGAGATCACGCATTGTAGTGGTTCCCTTCTGAATGATGCGTTGCGCCTGTCCTTGCAGCAGTGCCCGGTCCTCGGCCGTCACGTCCTTGGCGGTCAATACCACGACGGGGATGCCGTGCCAGTCTGGGTTGGCATGCAGGTTGCGCAGGAAATCGAACCCGTCCACCTCAGGCATCATCAGGTCGAGCAGGATCAGCTCCGGCCGCTGACGCGCCACCTGCTCCAGCGCCTCACGCCCGTTGCTCGCCTCCATCACGGACCAACCGGCACGGACTAGCGTCGCGCATAGCCGGGCGCGGGCGTCCTTATCGTCCTCCACCACCAGCACGGGCTGTGCCTCGCGCTCGCTGCGGAGCCCATCCAGTGTCTCGCGCAGGCGGCTCCATTCCACCGGCTTGGTCAGGTAGTCGGCAGCCCCAAGCGAGAAACCGAGGCTGCGCTCGTTCACGCTGGAAACCATGATGACGGGGATGCCGGACAGCGCCGGATCGGCCTTAAGCGCCGTCAGCACGGCCCAGCCGTCCATTCGCGGCATTATGACATCGAGCAGGATGGCGCAGGGCCGCAGCTTGCGGGCTAGCTCAATGCCGCTCTCGCCATCGCCCACGGTGCGGACGCGGAAGCCCTCACGCTCGAGGAAGCGGGACACCACCTCGCGCGCGGACGGTTCGTCATCCACCACCAGCACGAGGTCCTGGCCATTCGCTGCCTCCTCCTCCGGGGCTGGGCCGTCTGCGTCCACCTCGCTGCTGGCGACGGTGGCCGGCAGCTCGACAGTGAAGGTCGAGCCGTGCCCAGCCTCGCTCGCAACCTCGATATCGCCGCCCAGCATCCGGCAGAACGCTTTGGTGATGGCCAGGCCCAGGCCAGTGCCGCCGAAGCGCCGAGTTGTGGATGCGTCGGCTTGGGCGAACCGCTGGAACAGCTTGGCCCGCTGCTCCTCGGTCATGCCGATACCATTATCCTCGACGGTGAAGCGCACCCAATCCCCACCGCTCCGCGCCTCACGCGCCGCAGAGAGACGGATCACGCCGCCTTCGGTGAATTTGGCCGCGTTGCTCAGCAGGTTCAGCAGCGCCTGGCGAATCTTGGTCACATCGGAGTGCATGGCGCCGAGATCGTCCGGCACGTCTAGCTCCAGCCGATTGCCTTTCTTCTCCATGAGCGACTCCACGGTGGCTGCGACCTCGCGCACCATCGCCGCGGCGTCGAACGTCTCTGCATAGACCTCCATTTTGCCGCTCTCGACTTTCGACAAGTCAAGCACATCATTGATAAGCGTCAGCAGATGGCGAGCATTGTTCTCGATCTTCTTGAGATCTTCCAAAACGCCGGCCTCGTCCCCCGTTTCCTCAACCTCCTCCTCCAGCATCTCGGCATAGCCGATGATGGCCGAGAGCGGCGTGCGCAGCTCGTGACTCATGTTGGCGATGAACTGGCTCTTGGCGCGGTTCGCGTCCTCAGCCAATTCCTTGGCCGCCATCAGCTCCGCTTCTGCCTCGCGCCGTTGCGTAATATCCTCGTGCACGCCCACCCACTCGCGAATCGTCCCGTCCTCGCGCAGCACTGGCACGCCGCGAACGCTGAATTGGCGATACTGCCCGTCGACCCGGCGCAGCTGGTGCTCTGTCGTGTAGGTGCTGCGCGCTGAGATCACCTGCTCCCACGCGGCCAGCGTCTCCGCCCGATCGTCCGGGTGCACCGCGTCGATCCAGCCGTGGCCCTGATACTCCTCCAACGTCTGCCCGGTGAACGCCGCCCAGTCCGGCTGAACGCCCCGCATCTCGCCGACGTGGTCGGTCGTCCAAATGATGTCGCCCACCGCCTGTGCCGCGGCGCGGAACCGCTCCTCGCTGCCGCGCAATTCCTCCTCGGCTCGCTTGCGCGCAGTCATATCGGTGACGACCAGGCCGACGCCGGGCTGGCCACGCTCGCTGTCACGGACGGGGAAGTAACTGGCTTGGTAATGCCTGACGACGCCGGGATGGGCAGGCGTCTCGGTGCTGATCTCGATGTCCGACACCACCCGGCGCCGTTGCAGCACATCGCGCAGCAAAGGCTCCAGCTGTGGCCGCAACGCGGGCACCAGGTCGAGGATAGCCCGTCCGGCGTGCGCCTCCGCCGGCATCCCGTTGATGGCGGCCAGCGCGCGGTTCACGTGCCGGAACCGGAGGTCGTTGTCGAGCAGGCCCATGCCGGCCGGCGAGTTCGCGAGCACGCCCTCGAGCAGCGTGAGCGCCCGCGCGCCCTGCCGCCGGCCGGCGCGCGCCAGCAAGGCAAGCGCCAGGCAGGCCAGCAACGTAAGGGCCAGCATGACGCCGGACAAGGCGAGGAACCGCGACCAGCCCACGCGCTGCTCCTGTTCGATCGCCGCCCGCGCCGCACCCTGCAACCGGGCGAACTCAGCCCGCAGCGCGTCCATGGCCGCCTTGCCCTCGCCCAGCCGCTCCTTTGCGAGCGCGGCCGCGGACCCGCCATTGCGCCGGGCGTCCACCAGTTCGGCCGCGATCGCCAGCCTCGCGTCCAACAGCTCGCGCAGCCGCGCGAGCCCGGCCGGTCCTCCCGCCCGATGGTCAGCGAGTTGGGCGAACAGCCCCTCCAGGATCGCCATATCGTGCCCGACCGTGGCCAGCGCCTCGCGGTAGGGCTCGAGGTAGGCATCCTCGCCCACCAATAGGTAGCCGCGCTGCCCAGTCTCCGCGTCCTTGACATGGGATAGCAGCCGCTCAGCGCGTTCGATCACCGCAGTATGCAGCGCGATGCGGTCCTGGCTCTTATTCCACAGCCATACGTTCAACGCCGCGGGGACTGCGGCGAGCAGCAGCAGCACGACCGGCACCCACACGCCGCGTCGGCCTACAGCGAGCCAGCGCCCGACGCCCTCGCGCCCCGTCTCGAATCTCGCCGCGATGCCGTCCATGCCTGCCGTCCTACCCCTTGCGTCAACGCGCGCGAGGATGAAGGTTCCCGCACGTCGCCGCAACGAGCGCAGGGCATGGCTTGGCGCGCTGTTCCGGCTGTGGCAGCTAGGCGCCTCGATCCCGCTGCAGGAGCAGACCGTTGAACACCACCCCCATCGCCATGCTCGCGGCCGGCCTAGCGCTGACTGCCTGCGCCACCCCGACGCCGGCACCTCAGCCCGGCATCGACCTGAACGTCGGTATCGCCAAGACCTGCGAGGCGTCCCCCGTCGATCTCAGCGCGCCCGGCGGCGCGAGCGCCACGATCCACATGTCCAACGACGGCTGGTGCGCCGTGCGCACGGCGGAGCGGGACGGCCAGCCCTTCCTGCTCGCCCTGGTGCGCACTCGACCCGAGCACGGGCGGGTGTTCATCCAGAAGATAGGCGGGCACACCCGGGTGGAGTACACGGCCGACCCCGGCTACGCCGGCGCCGATGCCTTCAGCGTGGCGTTGCGCAGCCGCACGCCGAACACACCCGATGCGGCGGTCCAGGTCGCAGTCACCATCTTGCCCGGCGCCGGGGTCCCGGTTGCCGCCCCCGCCGCTCCTCCGCCGAGCACCGCGACGCCCGCCTCGACCGGCCCGCGCAGCCCTGCTGCCGCCAGCACCCCGTCCCGCCGCGCCCCAGCCCGCTCGCCGCGGCGCTGAGCACCTACTCAGCCGGTTGCCCCATCGCGCCAGATGGCGGCGCGTGGGGCGCCGGCTTCGGCCCGGGCTGCGGCTCCGCGTCGCGCGGCGTCAGCAGCCGGCCGAACAGCCGCGAGGCCACGCGGCTCACATCGTCCATGACTGTGTAGAACGACGGCACGAACACTAGGCTCAGCAGCGTCGAGACGATCAGCCCGCCGATGACGCCGATCGCCATCGGCGCGCGGAACTCGCCTCCGTCGCCCACCCCCATCGCGCTCGGCACCATGCCGGCCACCATGGCGATGGTCGTCATCACGATCGGCCGCGCCCGCTTGCGCCCGGCGTCCACGATCGCCTCGCCGCGCGGCACCCCGCGCGCCTGCGCCTCGATGGCGAAATCCACCAGCATGATGGCGTTCTTGGTCACGATCCCCATGAGCATAAGCACCCCGATCACGACCGGCATCGAGATCGGCTGCCCCGCCAACAGCAGCGCCAGGATCACGCCCCCGAGCGACAGCGGCAGTGACAGCAGGATCGTCACCGGCTGGAACACGTTGCGGAACAGCAGCACCAGCACGCCCAGCACGATCGTCAGCCCGGCGCCCATCGCGAGCCCGAAGCTCGCGAAGACCTCCGCCATGATCTCCGCGTCCCCGCCGTTCTGCACCCGCACGCCCGCCGGGAGAGACTTTGCCTCCGGCAGTGCGTAGATCGTCTCCAGCGCCGCCCCGAGCGCCAGCCCAGGCGCCAGATCTGCGCCCACCATCACCCGGCGCACCCGGTCATAGCGCTCGATGCTCGCCGGCCCTTGCCCGATCGACACGTCCGCGACCGCCAGCAACGGCACCGACAACCCCGACGCGCCCGACACCATCAGCGTCTCGATCGCGCCCACATCGCGCCGGGCCGCGAGTTGCGCCTGTACGCGGATCGGGATCAGCCGGTCGTCGTCGCGGAATTTGGCGAGGTTCGCCGGCTCGTCGCCGACCGTCGCCACCCGCACCGCCTCGCCGATCGCGTCGGTGCTCACGCCGAACCGCGCCGCCTCGTCGCCGCGCGGCACCACCCGTATCTCCGGCCGGTCCGCCCCCGCGCTGCCCGCCACGTTGCCGAAACCCGGCAGCCGGCGCATGGCGCCTTCGAGCGCCGCGACACCCCGGCTCAGCGCCGCCGGATCATCACCCAATACCGTGATAGTCAGCTCGCGCTCGCCCCGGTCGTTGACGAACCAACCGCGCACGTCAGGGATCGCAGCCAGCCTGCGGGACAGCTCGCCCTCGATCTCCTTCTGCGTGCGGTCGCGTTTGTCCTTGAGCACCAGGTTCACCACCATGCTCGCCCGCCGCACCTCCTTGCCCGCCCCTGTCGGCGTCGTGCCGCCCACGACGAACACGCTCGTCACCTCCGGGATCTCGCGGAAGCTGTGCGCCACCGCGTCCGTCGTCGCCCGCGTATCCGCGAGTGTGGGCCCCGGCGGCAGTTCGACGCTCAACACCGCCCGCGCCTCGTCCGGCGGCGGAATGAACCCGGTCGGCAGCAAGGTCGTGGACCAGATCGACAGCCCGAACGCCCCCAGCCCCGCCAGCAAGGTAAGGCTGCGCCACCGCAGCGTGGCGCCGAGAAAGCGCGTGTAGGCACGCATGACCCACCCGTCGCGCTCCTCGTGCGCAGTTCCCGGCTTGAGCAGGTAGGCCGCCATCAGTGGCGTAATCAGCCGCGCCACCAGCAACGAGGCCAGCACGGCCGCCGCTACCGTCAACCCAAACTGCTTGAAGAACTGCCCGGCGATCCCGCCCATGAAGCTCACCGGGGCGAACACCGCGACGATCGTCAATGTGATGGCCACCACCGCGAGCCCGATCTCGTCCGCTGCGTCGATCGAAGCCTGATACGGCCACTTGCCCATACGGATATGCCGGACGATGTTCTCTATCTCGACGATCGCGTAATCCACCAGGATTCCGACCACCAGCGTGATCGCCAGCAGGCTCACGAAATTGAGCGAGAACCCCAGCACCTGCATGGCGGCGAAGGCCGGGATGATCGACAGCGGCAGCGCCACCGTGGTCAGCGCCGTCGCCCGCCAGTCCCGCAGGAACAGGAACACCGCCAGCACCGCCAACGCCGCGCCCTCCAGCAGCGAGTGCATCGCGGCCACGTAACTGCCGCGCGACGCCCGCACGCCGTCGTCGATCAGCGTGTAGGATACGGCCGGATGCGCCGCGGCCAGCCGGGCGAGCCGGACCCGAATTTCGTCGGCCGCCTCCACCTCGCTCGCGCCTTTGGAGCGATACACCGCGAAGGCGACCACCGGCGTCGTGCCGTCTACCCGCGCGAACCCGCGCGGCTCCTCGGAGCTGTCCGCTATCTCCGCCACGTCCGATAGCCGCGCCTCCCGCCCGCCGGGCAGGACGATCCGCGTCGCGGCGAGCGCCTCCAGCGTGCGCGCGCCGGCGAGCGTGCGGATCGCCTGCTCCTGCGTGCCCAGCTCGCCCCGGCCGCCCGATACGTCGGCGCTGGTGGCGCGGAGCTGCCGGTTCACGTCTGCCGCCGTGATGCCCAGGCTCGCCAGCCGGTCCGGGTCGAGCCGCACCTGTATCTCGCGCGTGACGCCCCCGATCCGCTCCACCCGGCCCACTCCGCGCGCGCCCTGCAAATCGCGCAGCACGGTGTCGTCGATGAACCAGCTCAGTCCTTCCAGAGTCATGCCCGGCGCCGTCGCGGCAAAAGTTTGGATGCTCTGCCCGGCGATCTCGACCCGCTCGATGATCGGTTCGTCGATGCCGCGCGGGAGGTCCGTGCGTATCTTCGCCACCGCGTCGCGCACATCGTTCAGCGCGCGGTCGGAACTCACATCGAGCCGCAGCTCGATCACCGTCAGGCTCACCCCGTCCGTCACGGTGGACAGCACGTGCTTGACGCCCGTCACCGCCGCGACCGCGTCCTCGACCCGCTTAGTGACTTGCGCCTCCAGCTCTGCCGGCGCGGCGCCGGGCTGCACGACCGTCACCGAGACGATCGGCACGTCGATGTTCGGCGCCCGCGTGATCGGCAGCATATTGAACGACACTATGCCGATCAGCGTGAGCACCGCGAACAGCACCAGCGGCGGGATCGGGTTGCGGATTGCAGCGCCCGAGATGCGGAAGGCCACGGCCCGCGCCCTACCGGCTCGCCACGGGCGTCACCCGGTCGCCGCCGCGGATGAAGCTGCCGGACACCGCGACGACGTCCTCGCCCTCGGCCAGCCCCGCCAAAAGCTCGGCCTGCTTCGAGTCGCGCAGCCCCACCTCGACCCGGCGCGTCTGCACCACCCCGTCCTGCACCACCTGCACCACCGGCCCGTCCGCCTGGAACAGCACGGCCGACAGCGGCGCCAGCACGCCCTCCCGTCGCGCCGTCTCGACCGTAGCGCGCGCGAACCCGCCGACCGGCAACCCGCCGGCATCGCCGTCCAATGATACGCGCACGCGGCCGAGCCGGGTAGTGCGGCTCACCTCCGGCGACACCAGCCGCACCCGTCCGGTGCGCGGCACTCCCAACACGTCGATGCTGGCCGGTTGGCCCGGGCGCAGCCGGGCGAGCGAGGTCTCCGGCACGTCGGCCTCCAGCTCCACGGCACCGCCCTCGATGATGCGGAACAACGGGTCGCCCGCGCCCATGACGACCGCGCCGAGCCGGGCCGCCCGCCGGCTGATCACGCCGGCAACCGGCGCGCGCAACTCGGTGCGGGCCAGCCGCACCTGCAGCTCCCGCCGCTGCGCCTCTGCCAGCGCCCGGTCGGCCTCTGCGGCACGCAGCGCGTTCGTGGCGGCCTCGATCCGTGCTGCAGCGACCCGAGCGGCGGCGTCGCGCGTCTCGAACACCTCGCGCGCCGCGTTGCCCGTCGCGAGCAGGTCACGCGTTCGGGCCAGCGCAAGGTCGGCCTGGGCGCGGGTGGCCTGCGCCTCCACGACCGAGGCACGCGCCTGCGCCGTCGCCGCGTCGGCCCGCAGCGCCTGCGCTGCATTCTGCATCAGCGCCGTCTCGACCGTCTCGCGTGACAGCCGGGCGAGTACCTGCCCAGCCATCACCGCGTCGCCCTCCTCGGCCAATATCTCGGTGATCGCGAAACCCTCTACCTGCGGGCTGACCAGCACCTCCTCGCGCGACACGAGGGTGCCGGTCAGCACGACGCGTTCGGCGATGGGGCCGCGCACCGCCCGCACGACGGTCACGGAGGGCGGAAGCGGCTCCTGCACGGCGAGCGCGGGATGAGCCAGGAGCATAAGGGCAAGCAGCACGCGGATCATGGCGCGGCCGGACGCAGGAAGCGACGCAGCAACACCTGGAGCGTCGGCCGGAAATGCGCCGCAGTCAGCGCGGGATCGAGCGTCTGGTGGATGCACAGCCCGTCCGCCATCGCCATGATGAGCTGGCAGGCGGCTTGCACATCGAGTGTCGGGTCGACGGTGCCGCGCGCCTGCCCGCGCGCCAGCGCCGCAGCCACGGCGTCGCGCGCCTCAGCGATCGAGCGGTCGCACATCGCGCGTATCTCGGGGTTGCGGACGGCCTCGGCCATCGTCTCC
>JBBSIT010000117.1:0-9064 GCA_038231995.1 Acetobacterales bacterium
GAGGCCACCGGACCTGGAACGCCTCGGCCCTGCACGGCGTGCTGACCAACCCGACCTACCTCGGCCAGGTCTTCGCCAACCGCGTCCGCGCACGTCCTGCCGAACGGCGCCGCTCCGCCCTGCTCCCCGTTGGCCGCAGCGGCACCGGGGCCAGGCAGGCCGTGGACGCGGCCGAGTGGATCGCGGTCGCCCCCGTGCCCGCCATCGTCAGTTCGGTGCAGTTCGACCGCACGCAGGAGCGGCTGGCCTATAATCGCCAGATGGCGCGACGGAACAACCGGGTGCACCCGTATCTCTTGCGCGGCTTGGTCAGCTGTGGCCGCTGCCGCCGTGGCTGCTCCGGCCTCCATAAGTCGCCAGGCTACGAGTACTACGTTTGTCCGACCAAGACGCGGATGCGGCTCCTGTTGCCCGAGGGCGAGCGCTGCCCGGCGCGCTATATCCCGGCACATGCACTGGAAGAGCTGGTCTGGCGCGACCTGTGCGAGGTGCTCGCAGCACCCGAGATGATCGCGCACGCGATGGAGCGGGCGCGCGGCGGGCACTGGCTGCCGCAGGAGTTGCAGGCGCGCCAGGCCAACCTGCGCCGCGGCCGGGCGGCGCTGGGCCAACAGGTCGAGCGGCTCACGGACGCCTACCTCGCCGGGGTGGTGCCGCTGGCCGAGTATGAGCGCCGTCGGCGCGATGCCAAGGCACGGCAACTGGCGCTGGACCGACAGGAGCATGACCTCGTGCACGACGCCGAGCGTCAGGGTGAGACGGCTGGCCTCGCAGCCCATGCCGAGGCGTTCTGCCAGCGTGTGCGCGAGGGGCTGGCCAACGCCGATGTTAGCCAGAAGCGGGCGCTGCTCGAACTGCTGGTCGACCGGGTGATCGTCACCGACGGTGCGGTCGAGATCCGCTACGTCGTCCCAACCGGCCCGGACGGCGAACGCGAGCCGTTTTGGCGATTGCGTTCAGACTATCGAGATGGCCATGTTCCGATACAAGGCCGTCATCGGTCGTGGCCTGCGCGCCCGGACTCTGCCCGCCCAGAAGACCGAAGCCAAAGTCGGCTGCGCGGTTCTCAACCGCATGACCCGGCTCGGCATGCCGGTGTCGCAGCGCATCGCCTGACAGCGCCTTCGGCGACCCGGTCACACCTGTCACCCGAATTGCGCACCAACGCCGCTCAATCTGGTACCGTCACCTGCTGCGGTTCCTGGGGGTCGAGCCGGAGTCGCTCACATGTTGGATCGGCAACATCGATACGCCGGAATGGTCGGCGTCCGAGACCGGCATGCCGGACTTCGTCAATCTGCCGCCGCCGGGTCGATCGCTGGCGCAAATGTTGGTAGATGGCGAGCTCGACGCCCTGTTCAGCCCGCCGCGGCCGCAGTTTTACGATCAGGCCTTGGGGCCCATCGTCCGCCTGTTCCCAGATTTTCGTTTGGTGGAACAAGACTACGTCCGGGCGTTCGGCATCTGGCCGCCGCAGCACCTGATCGTGCTGCGGCGCGAGACCTGGCTCGCGGACAAGTCCCTCGCGCGATCGCTGACCGACGCCTACGTGCGCAACAACGAGGTGTTTGCCGCGACTCAGCGCAGCTTTCCCTATGCATCGCCCTGGATGGAAGCGGAGCTTGAAGAGGCGGAGGCGCTGCTGGGTGCTGACGCCCACGCGGACGGGCTGGAGCGCAATCGGGCCGCCATGGACCTGTTCTGCGAGCAGGCGCATCGCGCTGGCATTACCCGCCGGCGCATCTCCGTGGACGAGTATTTTGCCGATTACCTGCAATCCTGATGCGCCGTGAACAAGCCCAAGTCAGCGATTGCGGCTCGGGTTTGACGCGCTGGGGCAATCGTGGAACGGTTATGCGCCGCGCGTGTCACGTCACTGAACCCGTCATCACCGATCCATCGGAGGGACAGACGTCATCATGGCCGTCACCGCACCAGTTTCCGCCGGGGTACCTGCCGACGAGGCCGCCATCAGGCGGGCGGTCGTCGCCTGCGGCATCGGGCAGATCTTCGAGATCTATGATTTCGTCATCTACGGCTTGATGGCGGGCGCGCTCGCCAGGGCGTTCTTCCCGTCCGAGGACCCGATCGCCGGGCTGCTCAGCACGTTCGCGACCTTCGCGGTCGGCTTCGTCATGCGCCCGGTGGGCGCCGTGGTTATCGGGGCATATGGCGACCGGCACGGGCGTCGTGCAGCGCTTGTGGTGACGATCGGGCTGATGGCGGCGGCCACGGGCGTGATCGGGCTGATCCCGTCCTACAACAGCATCGGCCTGGCGGCGCCGGTCATCCTGGTGCTGTGCCGCATGGCGCAAGGGTTCTCGACGGGAGGCGAGTGGGGCGGCGCCGCCGCCTTCCTGGTGGAATACGCGCCTCCAGCACGGCGCGGGGCAATCAGCAGCTACCAGCAGGCAGCCACGGCTATCGGACTACTCGCCGCGACGCTGGTCTCCTTCATCCTGACCTCGGTCATGGATACCGCGACGTTCACCGACTGGGGCTGGCGGCTGCCGTTCCTGATCGGCTTCATACTTGGGCCGGTCGGCTACTACTTGCGCACCAGGGTGGAGGAGACGCCGGCATTCGAGCGCACCGTGGCGAAGCAGGAGGTCAGCCGCTCGCCGCTGCGTCGTTCGTTGACGGAATACCCCGGGCCGGTGCTGGCGGCCTTCGGCGTGAGCATCATCGGCTGCGTGCTGAACTACGTCTTCTTCATCTTCGTCCCGAGCTTCGCACAGCAGCAACTGCAGATCCCGGCCTCGGCCACCTTTCTCTCCACGCTGATCGGCGGCGTCATCTACCTGGTGCTGACGCCGGTGACCGGGCGGCTGTCGGACCGGGTCGGGCGCAAGCCGCTGTTCTTCACCGCCTCGGCCGCGTCCGTCGTGCTGGCTTACCCGCTGTTCCAGATGCTGGTCTCGATGCACTCGATCACCGGGCTGATCCTGGCCCAGGCGGCGGCGAGCGTGATCCTGACCTTCTACACCGGCCCGATCTGCGCCGTCCTGTCCGAGCAGTTCCCGACCAACATCCGCTACACCGCGCTGTCGGTCAGCTACGGCTTCGCGGTGGCGATCTTCGGCGGTTTCGCGCCGCTGATCTCCACGGGGCTGATCCGGCTGACCGGCGACCCAGTGGCGCCGGCATACTATCTCATCGTCGCGGGGGTGCTCAGCTTCGTCGCCACCATCTTCATACGCGAGCGTGCGGGGCTGCCGCTTCCCGGCGACATCGCGCCGCTTTCGCCACCTCTCCGGGGGACGCCTGCCTGATGACCGACGAACACATCGGCCGCCTGTGCGCGGCAATCGACCCCGCAGCGATGATGCGGCACCTGGAGGAGTTCGCACGCCGAGTGAAGCTGTCGGGCACGCCGGAGGAGTTCGAGAGCTTCCGCTACCTACAGGCCACGCTGGACGGCTACGGTTACCATACCGACCTGATCCGGCACGACGCCTACATCAGCCTGCCCGGGCGGGCCCGGATTGAGATCGGCGGCGCCACGCCGGACTGCATCACCCACTCGTTCTCCCGCAGCTCCGCGCCCGGAGGGGTGCGTGGATCGGTCGTGTATGCCGGCCTGGGCCGCCCGCAGGACTTCGCCACGGTGGACGTGCGCGGCCGGATCGCGCTGCTGGAGTCGATCGCCAACCCGGCTGCCAGCCTGCGCGCGTCCCAGGCGGGCGCCATCGGCCAGATCCACATCAGCCCGCACGAGCACCTGCACGAGATGTGCATCTCGCCGGTCTGGGGCAGCCCGACGCCGGACACGCTGGACCGCCTACCGCGCACCGTCGTACTGAGCCTGCGCAAGGCGGACGGCGACGCGCTGAAGCAGCGCGTGCAGGGAGGCGAGGACGTCGAGGTCGTGCTGCACGCCGAGGTGGAGACGGGCTGGCGCACGACGCCGCTGCTGGTGGCCGAACTCCCGGGACCGCAAGGGAACGGGGAGGACCCGTTCGTGATGTTCTCCGGCCATCACGACACCTGGTACTACGGCGTGATGGACAATGGCGGCGCCAACGCCACCTTGCTGGAAATCGCCCGGCTGTTCGCGCCCGAGCAGGCCAAGTGGCGGCGCGGCCTGCGGCTGTGCTTCTGGTCCGGCCATTCGCATGGCCGGTACTCCGGCTCCACCTGGTATGCCGACCATCATTGGGAGGAGCTGGCCCGGCGCTGCGTCGTGCACGTCAACGTCGATTCCACCGGTGCGCGCGGCAACACGGTGATGTCGGACGCGCTCGCCTCGGCGGAGCTGTCGGGGCTGGCCGCGGAGGCCGTGCGCGCCCAGGGAGGCCAGGAGCTCGACGGCCTGCGCATGAGCCGGGCCGGCGACCAGTCGTTCTGGGGCATTGTCGTCCCGTCGCTGTTCATGGGCATGGGCGAGCAGCCCGTGGGCACGGCAGACAACGTCATGGGCGCGGTGCTCGGCGGTGGCTCGCGGAAAGGCCGGCTTCGGCTGGTGGTGGCACACGCCGGACGACACCCTGGACAAGATGGACCCCGACCTGCTCGTGCGCGACACGCGGGTCTACGTCCACGCGATCTGGTGCCTGCTGACCGACCGCGTGCTGCCACTGGACTACGGTGCCGCCGCCGCGGCGCTGGACGGCGAAGTCTCGAAGCTGGCGGCAAAGCTTCAGGGCCGGCTGGACCTGTCCCGGCTGACGACGCGGGTGGGAATGCTGCGCGACCAGGCCGAAGCGGTGCGGTCGCACGCGCCGCAGCTCCGGGATGATGCCGAGGCGAACCGGGTCAACCAGGCCCTGGTCGCGGTCTCGCGCGCCCTGGTGCCGATGGACTACACCACCGGCGACCGCTTCAATCACGACCCGGCGCTCGGCCAGGCACCCTATCCGGTCCTGGACCCCGTGCGCCGGCTCGCCGCGGCGCAGGCGGGGTCCGACGAGACGCGGTTCCTGACGTCGCGGCGACACGGGCCTGCAACCAGCTGGCCTTCGCGCTGGACCAGGCGAACGCAGCGCTCCAGGGATGCCGCAGCGGCGCGTAGGGGTAATGCCGACCCCCTCCACGCCGGTCGCATCGGCTCGGGTCCCGGGGGTCCCGGTCTGGGTCCTGGCGCTCGCCACCACGCTGGGGATGCAGACGGTCGCCTCGTTCCTCGACCAGAGCCTGCCGATCATAGCGCCGTTGCTGACCGCCGGCGCCGGGCTCGCGCCGGAGCGGGTGGGCAATCTCTCCTCGCTCAATTCGCTGGGGACCGTGCTGTTCCTGCTGTTCGGCGGGCCGTTGCTGGCACGGCTCGGCCCCGTGCGCATGCTGCAGGCCGGCGCGCTGACGGCGGTAGCCGGGCTGCTGATCGCCTCAATCGGCTGGTGGCCGGTGCTTGTGGTCGCGGCGCTGCTGATGGGCGCGGGATATGGTCCGTCCCCGCCGGCCGGCAGCCGCATCCTGGCGGCGACCGCGCCGCCGCAGCACCGGACGCTGATCTTCTCGATCAAGCAGGCCAGGGCCTCGGCGGGCGGCGCGTTCGCCGGCCTGATCCTGGCCCCGGTCGCCGCCGCCTGGGGTTGGTCCACGGCGCTGCTCGTCTCGATCGCCGTCGGACTGGCGGCAGCGGCCATCATCACGCCGGCGCGCGAACGGCTGGACACCGAGCGCGAGCCGGACCGGCCGATCGGCCTGGCCACGCTGCTGGACCCGCGCAACGTCGCAGCACCTTTCCTGCTGCTGAAGGCCAATCCCACCCTGCTGTCGGTGACGGCGCTCGCCTTCTCGCTGGCGATCGTCCAGGGATGCTTGTTCTCGTTCTCGGTGACCTATCTCGTCACCGCGCGCCACATGCCGCTCGCCACGGCCGGGCTGGTCTACGCGTGCATGCAGTTCGCCGGCGTCTTCGCCCGCATCTTCCTCGGCTGGCTCGCCGACCGCACGGGCCGGCCAGCCCACAACCTGACCGCGCAGGCCTTCGTGGCGGCGCTGATGGTGGCCGGCTACAGCGCCTTGCCCGACGATCCGCCTGTTGGTCTTGCGGCGCTGGTCGCCGCCGGGACCGGGTTCTTCGCCGCCAGTTGGAACGGAATCTACCTCGCCGAGGTCGCGCGCCTGTCCCCTGCCGACAAGGTGACCGAGGCAACATCCAGCAGCGCGGTCGTGATCTTTCTGGGCTACGTCTCGGGGCCTTCGATCTTCTCGGTCCTGGTCACGTGGACGGGCGGGTACCGGGTGCCCTTCATCGCCGTCGCCGGGCAGCTCGCCGCCATGGCGGCGGTGCAGGTCTTCGTGCTGGCCCGGCGCGCCCGAGCGGTGCAGTGACCAATCCCTTTGATGTGGAGACTCAGATGCAGGCCAGTCTACGCGAGTGGCTCGCGACCCATCAGCCCGAGTTCACCGCGATCAGGCAAGACATCCACGCCCATCCCGAGCTGGGGCTGGAGGAAACGCGGACGGCCGCCCTGGTCGCGGGGAAGCTGCGGGAGTGGGGCGTCGCGCTGACGGAGGGCGTCGGCGGGACCGGCGTGGTGGGCACCATCACGGGGTGCCGACCCGGCCAGCGTGCCATCGGGCTGCGCGCCGACATGGACGCGCTGGCGATCCACGAACAGACCGGGGTGCCATACGCGTCCGCCGTGCCGGGCAAGATGCACGCCTGCGGCCATGACGGACATACGACGATGCTGCTGGGGGCCGCGCGCTACCTGGCCGAGCACCCTGATTTCGGCGGCACACTGCACCTGATCTTCCAGCCCGCTGAGGAGGGGCGCGGCGGCGCCATCGCCATGCTGGCGGACGGCTTGTTCGATCGCTTTCCCTGTGACGCCATCTACGGGCTGCACAACACCGCGGGAATGCTGGTGGGCACCTTCGCGAGCTGCACTGGGCCGATGCTGGCCGCCGCGGACTCGTGGAGCGTCACGTTCCGCGGGATCGGCGGGCATGGCGGCCTCGCGCCGCATCTCTCGACCGACATCACCTATGCCCAGGCGCATTTCGTCCTCGGGCTGCAGGGCATCGTCGGGCGCAACGTCGCCCCGCTGGACACCGCCGTCCTGAGCGTGGGCTACATCTCGGGCGGCTCGGCCGACTCGCCGAACGTGGTGCCGTCGGAGCTGGTGATCGCCGGCACGGCCCGCAGCTACTCGCCAGAGGTGCGGACGCTGCTGGAGCGGCGGCTGTCCGAGCTGGCCGGGAGCACCGCGTCGGCCTGGGGGTGCCGGGCCGAAGTGGTCTATGACCGCGGCCCCAGCGCCCTCGTGAACCAGCCGGAGCAGACGCAGGTAGGGCTGGCCGCCGCAACCGCAGTGGTCGGCGCTGGCAAGGTGAACGGCACGCTGCGGCCGACCACGGGCGGCGAGGACTTCGCCGAGATGATGCAGGTTCGGCCGGGCGCGTTCATGCGGATCGGCAACGGGGTCGGCGCCGACGGCAGCTTCAACGCCCCCCATACACCCCAGTACGACTTCAACGACGAGATCATCCCGGACGGCATTGCCTACTGGGTGAATGTCGTCCGCCACGAGCTCGGCGCCGGCCTGGATGGGCCGTAGCGCGGGACGAGCGATGCGCGGGTCTGATCGCAATCGAACAAGGAGGCAGGCATGCCGGACCGGATCCTGATTTGGGGAGCGGGCGCCATCGGCGGCACCGTCGGCGCGTTCCTGGCGCGCGCCGGGAACGACATCACCTTCGTCGACATCGAGGCCGAGCACGTCGCGGCGATCAGCGACCCGGCCCGGGGCCTCACGATCACCGGCCCGGTCGAGGCGCTGCGGGTCACCGCGCCGGCCTTCACGCCCCAGGCGCTGTCGGGGACCTGGGACCACATCTACCTCTGCGTGAAGGCGCAGCACACCGAGGCGGCGAGCCGCGCACTGCTGCCGCACCTCGCGCCGGACGGCACCGTGGTTTCGTTGCAGAATGGGCTTTGCGAGGGAATCATCGCGGAGGTGGTCGGCCGGGAGCGCACGATCGGCGCGTTCATCAACTTCGGCGCCGACTGGATCGGCCCCGGGGAGATCCTGTTCGGTAACCGCGGCGCCTTCGTTCTGGGCGAGCTGGACGGGCAGATCACCCAGCGTCTGAAGGCGCTGCACGCCACGATCCGTCACGGGTTCGAGCCGGATGCGATCATGACCGAGGACATCCAGTCGTATCTCTGGGGCAAGCTCGGCTACGCGTCGCTGCTGTTCGCGCAGGCGCTGGGTCAGCTCGGCATCGCGGACTGCCTGGCCCGGCCCGAGCTGCTGCCGCTCTGGCGCGCGCTGGGCGGGGAGGTGCAGGCCGTGGCGGCCCGCATCGGCGTCGGGCAGCGCGGCTTCAACGGCTTCGACCCGGCGGCCTTCGCGCCCGAGGCGACCGAGGAGCAGGCCCGGCGCTCGGTGGATGCGATGGTCGCCTTCAACCGCCCCAACGCCAAGACCCATTCCGGGATTTGGCGCGACCTCTCGACTCGCAAGCGCCGGACCGAGGTGGACGTCCAGGTGCTACCGGTGGTGGAGACCGGCGCAGCCCACGGCTTGGATTGCCCCAAGTGCCGCAAGCTGACCGAGATGATCCACGAGATCGAGGACGGCAAGCGGCCCATGACCGACGACAATCTCGTGGAGCTGTTGAACGCGTAGGCTTGCTGGTGATCCCGCTGGTCAGAAAGGAGCATTTCCCATGGACATAAGATTCGATCAGCGCGTCGTTCTCGTCAGCGGCGCGGCCCAGGGCATCGGCCGCGCCATCGCGACGGCGTTCCAGGATGCCGGCGCGCGTGTCCACCTGGCCGACATCGATGAGGGCGTGCAGCGCACGGGTGAGGAGATCGGAGCCACTGCGCACGTCGTGGACTTGTCTGACCGTGCCGCTAGCGTCGCAATGATCGAGGGCATCGCCGAGCGGGAAGGGCAGCTCGATGTCCTTGCCCTCGCGGCGGGTGGGGTCTGCGGCCAAGCCGACCTGCCGCTAGATGACATCACCGAGGAGGGTTGGAACCAGGTATTCGGCGCCAACGTGAAAAGCGCGCTCTGGCTCTCCCAGGCGGCGGCGCCCATCATGCAGCGGGCCGGCTGGGGCCGGATCGTCATTATCTCGTCGGGTGCCGGGCTGCGGCCGAGCC